>CAZPJZ010000154.1:0-5822 GCA_964586995.1 uncultured Pirellulales bacterium
CCATTTAGGGCCTTCGGCTTCGATTTCGGCGTGAAGCTTGGCCAGAGTTGTCTTCATCGTTTCCAAGCGCTCGGGCTGTTCTTCAGCCAAGTTATGCTGCTCGGCAATATCATCAGCCAGGTTATATAACTCAAACTGCGTCATTTCATTATTAGCCAGGATTTTCCAGTCGCCCTGGCGCATCGCTACCGTAAAAGGCTTGCTAAGGGCTTTATCGTATCGCCAGTAAAGCGGCACTTTGCGGCTGAGCGGCTTGTCTTTGAAAATGGGCAAGATATTCGTGCCGTCGATTGGCCGGTCCGTAGGCACGGCCAATTCCGCCATCGCACAGACAGTGGGCAGAATATCGGTTCCATTGACCGGCTCCTTGCAGGCGGAGCCCGGCTTGACCTTGCCGGGCCAGCGGATGATGCCGGGTACGCGAATACCACCTTCGTACAAATGCAGCTTCATGCCTCGCAGCGGCCCAGGCGAGCCGAACGAACGGTGGGAACCGCGATAGCGATTTAGCGTCTCCGGGCCGTTGTCGCTGGTGAACATCACAAAGGTCTCATCTCGCAGCTTCATCTCATCCAGCGTTTTCATCAGCCTCCCAAACTCGTAATCCATCTGCGTAACGTTGCCGTAGTAAATGGCCTCTTTTCTGCCTTCATACATCTGCATAAACTGCGGCCCCGTTGCGATAGGCTCGTGCGGCGCGTGAAACCACACAAACAAGCAGAATGGACGCCTGTGGTCCCAGCTTTTCTCCAGCCAGTCAATTGCCTCCTGGACTATCAAGGATGAGGAATATCCTTGTAGCTGGCCCACCGCCCTGCCGTTGCGGACGAAGTTCACTGGATTAAGGTGCGATGGGCCGGCGTTATTCTGGGTGGAAAACCAGTGCTCAAAACCATGGTCGTCGGGCTGTGGCTGCTCAGGCGAGTTAAACTTGCCGTTGCAGTGCCATTTGCCCACGTGGCAGGTGACGTAACCGCTGTTCCTTAATAGCATAGCCACGGTTAGCTCCTGCGGTTTCAGGTGCATCGAATTGTTGGCCGGTATCCAGTCATAGACGCCGCAGCGGTAGGGCGTTCGGCCCGTGAGGATCCCCACCCGGGCCGGCGAGCAAACCGGCGCGGCAGCGTAGCAATCGGTGAGCTTTACTCCTTCTTCGGCGAACCTATCCAAGTTGGGCGTCTCTGTGTGCGGATGCCCATAGCAGCTCAAATCGCCGTAGCCCAGATCATCGCAGAGCACAATAACGATGTTGGGCTTGTCTTGAGAGACATCACCCCTCGTCTGTCGGGGCGCGCCTGCACATCCTGCAAGGGCAAAAGATGCAACTTGCGTGCCCACAGCTTTCAGGAAATCACGTCGATTCATTTACCTATTCTCCTAACCCGGACGAGCCGGAACAAAACAGGTACATGATAAGTTCTGGAAAAATTGAAGTTGGACATACTTTGGAAAGCAAAAAATTTAGTGCTTTTTGCTTTCTAAACCGCCGCAAGTAATCGTCAAGACATTGGTGTGTATTGTTTGAGCAAGTCCTCGGCAGGATTTGCTCAAATAATGTGTGTCCAACTTCAATTTTTTGACCATTTTGCGCACAATTTCATTGCTGAGGGACAATCGAACTGCCGCCCGGCCAATTAACAACCCGCAATTGTAAGGTGAACGTTGCAAAAGTAAATCCACAACTTCTCCACAAAACGAACTTGCGATGTGCAGAAACTGTTAGAAATAAAATTTTTTTTCGCGCAAGACTAACGTGGACAACGGCCTCTATCAGGTGGAAAAGAATTTGCCCGAATCGCTCTTGATTCATTTCTCCAAGGCCGATAAGTTCCCTTGTTAGTTCGTAATCCATGGTCGCATGGCACCAAGGAGGCAGTGCACTTTGCAGCAGCCTGACGGGTTGAGCTTGCACCAAAGGCCCTCAGCCCTGCGGGCGGCGCGTGTAGGAGAGTATCGATGCAGAGCACAATCACGGATGATCACTTCAAGACCATGGGCTCGGACTCTGATGCTGTGAGGATCGGGTCCGCGGCTCGCTGCCAGGCAGAGCCACAAACTGACGCCATTTGCCGAGCTCTGGCTGAAAGGATCGGCGAGCAGCGCTATCGGATATGGTTCAGGAATTCCACCAGATTCACACTCGAGCCGCCACGCGGCGGCGACCCAAACGGGCACTTAAAGATCGGTGTGGCAAATCTCTTCATCGCAGGTTGGATCGAGAACCATTTTCTGCACGAAATCGGCGAGGCGGTTCTTCACGCTACAGGCAGTAACCTGAAGATTACCTTTACTATCGACCCGGGGCTTTCTGCGAATCTGGGGCGACCCCCGCTATCTGGTGCCAGGTCCCCAAAACACCCCGACATACGAGCATCGAGCCTCGAGCAGCTCGCCCGCCAGAGCCCCGCGTGCGCGGGGCCGGGCTCGCCCGTGGGAAAACAGGCGTATGCAGGGCAAGCTTCAAGAACCTTGAAGCTGACTTTGGACACTTTCGTTGTCGGCCCCACAAATGAGTTAGCCTATAACGCCGCCAAGCAGGTTGCACGCCAGCAACAAAGTCCCATCAATCCGCTGTTCATTCACGGAGGATACGGTCTGGGCAAAACGCACCTGCTACAAGGAATCTGCAATGAGGTGGCCAAGAATCGCCCCCAGACCGACTGGCTATATCTGTCAGCAGAGGATTTCGCCAACCAATTCGTGCTGGCCTTGAAGACAAAGAAACTGGAAAGTTTCAGGCAGAAAATGCGACAGACGGATTTATTGGCCATCGACGACATCCACTTCCTGGCAAACAAACCCTCAACGCAGGAAGAGTTTTTGCATACTTTCAACACCATCAATCTGGCGGGTAAACAGATTGTCTTAGCCTCGGATGCGCATCCCAAAATGATAAGTCAATTGTCCGAGAAACTGGTCAATCGCTTCATCTCGGGAATGGTCGTCAAGATTGAGCCGCCGGACTTTCAAACCCGCTGCGAGATATGCCGGCAATACGCCGCCCGTTTAGCGAGCGGAAATCCTAAATCTTCGGCTTACGCGGGGCCGGTGCCCGAAAGCGTCATAAGATATATCGCGGAAAACTTGCGCGGCAGCGTGCGGGAGCTGGAAGGGGCCCTGCTGAAGGTGGTCGCATATTCAGCGCTGCAGAACGAGAAGATCACATTGGCCATGGGCCAGGCAGTGCTGGCCGAACATCTCGAAAGATGCGACCCCATAGTGCACATCGCGGATATTGAATCCGCGGCGGCAAGCTACTTTGGCACAACCACCGCAGCCATGCACTCATCCAAAAAAAACAGGACCGTCTCGCTGGCCCGGCATTTCAGTATGTACCTGGCCAGAAAGCATACCAAGATGAGCTCCGCCGAGATTGGCCGATTTACGGGCAACAAAAATCACGCCACGGTGCTTCTGGCCTGCAAAAGGATCGAGGACCTAGTCACACGAAATGCGGACCTGCATTGGCAAAGCCCAGCCGGCAACAGAGTGGCCAAGGCCAGAGACGTGCTTGCCCATCTGGAAGAAAGTGTCTCGGCCTGATCGGGGCAGCAGGATACCGCCTTATCAGCCCGTGGACATCAGGCCATCGGATCAGAGTATCTGGTAAGCAGGGCATCAGGCTATCAGCAGATCAGGTGACGCCACTGAAAGGCGTTGGCTTTGCCCGATGTCCTGGTTCTCTGTCCTCCGAGCGACGGGCGACGATTTTCACTGCGCATCTGGGTATTGCCGCCAGGAACTTCGCTCCGTAGGACTTGCTGACTATTCTACTATCCAGGACAACAACTATGCCGGTGTCGGTCTTATTGCGAATCAGCCGGCCGAAGCCCTGCTTGAACTTGATAATTGCCAGCGGCAACTGATAATCATAAAAAGGATTGCCGCCCTGCGCTCTTATTTGCTCCAGCCGACCTGCGATCAAGGGCTTATCCGGCACAGCAAACGGCAGGCGGACAATAATGATGTTGCGCAGCGCCGCGCCGGGCACGTCCACGCCCTGCCAGAAACTATCCGTCCCAAATAGACAGGCGCCTTTGCTGGCCTTGAAACGCGCCAGCAGCGCCGTCCTATCCAGCCCCGCACCCTGCTGGTAAAGAGCGAAATTGTTTTCCGCCAGCCAAGTCGAAAGCTTCCCGACGAATACCTCCAGCATCTCGTAGCTTGTAAAAAGCACAAAAGCGCCCCCGGCAGTTCTGCGTATGTACTTCTTGAGCTCTTCACTGGCCGCATCAATAAAGGTCGGCTCGTTCGGGTCCGGCAGGTCCTTTTCGATATAGACGGTGACCTGCTTATCGTAGTCAAACGGCGAGCCGAGTCTAAGCGCGCCGAAATCGACCAGGCCAATGCGACCGGCAAAGAATTCAAAACCTTCCTCGCCGTGGCGGGCGCCGAACGGCATCGTTTTTCCGCCCGGCACATCACGTACACCTGCCGCCGGCGGGGCCGAGGCCGCGGCAGGCGAATACGCGGCGCTACTTAAAGTGGCGCTGGTCAGTATGACGGACTCATACCGGTCGAAGAGGCACCTTCTGACGTCCGGCCCGACATTCAGCGGGGCGCTCTTGAGAAAAACGCCGTAAGCTCGGGCGGAGGCAGGCCCTTGACCGTCAGCGGCCCCGGCTGCTTTGCGCCTCGACAGCGCACCGGACAGCTCCACCCAGTAGACCGAGTCGGGCCTGCCCTGCATCAGAAAGCATTGCAGGTCTTCCGCCAGCGCCTCGCAGCGGTCCATGAACCGAGTGATTTCAAATCGCTCGTCAACGTCTTTTGCCTGCTTGGCAAGCCTGCCCAATTCGCCGCGCAAAGCCTTCAGATGCCCGGAGACTCCGTCATCGACAAAATTCTTGTGGCATCTGCCGTTAGTCTCGTCCTTTGCACGCTCGAACCAATCGCCAACGCTCTTAAAGAAGACCCGCGACTGGCCTGCTATCCGGCCGACCAGATCGACAGCCTTGTCGGCATTTCTGTATGCCAGAAGCCCCTTTCGCGTCCGCGGATTGTAGAGTCCGTCCAGCAGAAATTTCACCCGGTGGTCGCTGATACTTATGCCGAAATGCTCCTCGGCCACGTGCTCGATGTTGTGCGCCTCATCTATTATCACGTAGCGATAGTCCGGCAGGATGGAGGCACCCTGCTCTCTGAGCACAAGGTCGCTAAATAGCAATGCATGGTTAGCCACGATTATGTCGGCGCCGTCCAGCTTCCGCCTGGCCCGCCAATAGAAACAGTCGTGAAAATGCGGACATTTTCTGCCCCGGCAATTTCCGTGCTCGCTCTTGACGGCGTCCCACAGCAGATTCCTGGGCACAAAGGGAAGGTCGCTCAGAGAGCCATCTTCCGTTTGATCGGCCCAGTCGCTTATATCGCGAAGCTGCGAGCCGGACTCATCGAAGAGTCCCATTTGCCGACGCAGTGCAAATTCCAGCCGACGCCTGCAAAGATAATTGCCCCTTCCTTTTGCCAAAGCCGCTGTGAATTTGTCCGACAGGTGCTTGGCAAGGAACGGAATGTCTTTGCCGATGAGCTGCTCCTGCAGTGTAATGGTGAACGTGCTGATGAGCACCTTGCCCGTGTTCTTTGGGGTCCCGTGACCGCTGCCCCGCGTTAGGAGTATAGCTGGGATAAGATATGCAAAACTTTTACCCACACCGGTGCCGGCCTCGACCACCAGATGCCGACCGGTTTGAAGGGCCTTGCCAACCGCACGGGCCATCTGTACCTGCTGGGGCCGCTCCTCGAACCCGGCGAAAGATTTGGAAATCACTCCCCCGGCAGAGAACACCCGTGCTATATCTAAACCCGTATTCGGCTTTATCATG
>CAZPJZ010000155.1:0-5819 GCA_964586995.1 uncultured Pirellulales bacterium
TCTGTTCATTTACGCTCTCCGGCGTGGCGGCAGGAGGACCGGATCCAGGTTCTGCAAGCCTGGACACGATAGAGACTGAATCACCTGGAGAAAAGGAGAGCACAGTACTGGCAGCACTAAGGGCTCTGGATAATCATGTCAAAGGCGTAACGACTCTGAATGAGAGCCAAATTGCAGAATACAAAACGATAATAGACTCCAACAAGAAGATATTTGGAAGGAACGACACTGCTGACATTATTTCCGCCGCTTTTGCTTTGGTTACAGATTATGATAATATCCTGGGTCCTCTTTTTATCGGCGATCAAACCAAGGGAGGTTTTGATCGAACTAAATTGAAGTTGGATATCCACACTACGGTGTATTCGGTAATGCAATACATAGTCGACTATGTTTTCACATCCGAGACTCTTTCAAAGCACGAACATCTTCTGAGAGGATTCCAATTCAAGAGCGCAGCCTATTTTCCAGGAGCAGTCAATCCGCCTGCAGACCCGGATCAAACTCATACGGTAAAAATAAGCGGAAGCTATTTAAAGACATTCGGCCACGCGGTGATGCATGGTGATCGCCCTGCAAGAAAACCCACCGGAACTTATTTGGCGCCCGGAACTATTGCAACAGTCACGGTTCCAGAGTCAATTGTGGGAAAAGGTTACAGTATTAGAGTTGGAGCCCACAGCTGGGATCTTTCGCGTCGTCGTTGGATTAAACGTCTGGAACGGTCTACTGTTGTTTATGGCATCAATAGCACTGAAACGAAAATTGCCAGCCCACTTGGAGGTGGAATCTACATCGAAGTGCCCTACCTGGCTGACGCCGGCATTGTTGATGTCCAGATGCGCAATGCGGTGCGTTCACCGTACTTTTCTGCGAAAAGCTTTCATCGTACATCACTCTCTGATTGGCAGAATATCGAACGCAAGCACCAGGCGCCATGGGCGGACTTCCAATCGGAAAAGGTCTTGATACAGGTTCCAACCGGTTGGATTCGTGACTTCGACGATCCAATTACCATGATGAGAGACTGGGACAGTGCAATGGATGCCGTTTCCGACCTGATGGGTTTTCCCCGTGTTCGTGGAAAGGAGGTCTTATACCTTCAGCCCGATGTTATTATCAGAAGTACTGCTTATTCTCCAGGTTATCCACAAGTGAACGCCAAATACAATCCCACTCAGGATTATGCTGGTAACCGAAAGCACTATTTTCTCGCCGGTCCGCAACATTCGCCACACTACGAGCTTCATGAAATGGGCCACGGGCAACTGTTTCAAAAATTCAGCGGCGAAGTTGAGGCTGCGGTGAACTTGCTGTATGTTGCAGTTATGAATCAGAAGTTTGGAATGAGCCTGGATGAAGCTTTCCGCAAATCGATGGGGTTCACCAATGAAGGACGTACGTTGGCCAACACCGCAAACGCCTGGATGGCCACAGAGAATTTCAAACTCGAAAAACCAATGTCGGCTTCGGAGATGAGATACCAACTCAAAGGGTATGCCAAGTATGTCGAAATCGCCAATCTGTTTGGTTGGGAAGTTCTGAATAAGTACTGGCGATCAATAAACGAAGATCATGAAGCTGGAATTAAAGTAAAAGGTGGTCTTAACAACGGAGATACCGACAGCCTGATATTGAGAATGTCCAGAGCTGCAGGAGTTGACGTTACGCCATTAATTCATTTTTGGGGAAGACATCCAAATGACGTTGCTGCACTGAAAGCTTCCATCGCTGCAGAGAAGCTGCCGGCGTCTGCAAAGATCTACGATTTACTTGTTCAATACAAAGCAGCCATTCCTGCGGACAATCAAGCTTTTGGAGAATTTGCACGGAAGTGGTGGGGAAAAAGGCCAAGCCCTCAGGGTTATGATACGGAGAGATTTCATGCGGCATTGTGGGACTCATGGGATGAGGCCTATGCCCGCGATATTAAAAGCAAACTGCAAAATATTATTGATCTCTATTTTCCGGACGGTCGCCCGTGAAGCCAGGAGACTGTCCGGACTCTGACGGCGATTGAATTATGGGTCTGGGGGGGCCCGTGCTGTCGGTCATGACACGGCTTGTTGATAATTTGTTGACAGTTCCGGTTGCCAAATAATGTAATTATAGCGGGCGAATGAGATCGTCTCAGGTGGCTGTTAACGTCTTGCTCGTGTGAGAGCAAAACGGACGCACCCGTTTGCGCTTCTTGCTTTATTTAACGAGAGAAAACAGTGACTACAAGACACCGAACCGGAACCGTATTGACCCTCGCCGCACTGCTGCCGGCGCCGGTGAAGTAGACTTGGGATATTTCAAAGCAGACAGTTAACAACAACGAAGGAGCATGAAACCATGTACAGGAAAACAACAACGAGTCTCGGATGCCTGCTGGCTGCGATGGCAATCGGACTCGCAAGCGTATCGGCGGCCGAGAAGATCAACACGGACCCGAAGCAACAACTGCCGAGGCCGGATAATGAAGCACCGGCTCCCAAGAAGCCGGTCAAGGTGTTCATCCTGATGGGCCAGTCCAACATGGTGGGCATGGGAGACATCAACCCGGAGACCAAGCCGGGAACACTCGCCTACCTCACCAAGACGGAGAAGAAGTATCCGTTCCTGGTGGAAGACGATGGCAAATGGACGGTGCGCAAGGACGTTTACTACTACGATGCTCGCGAGAAGCACGGCGCCCCGCTGAGCGCGACCGCGAACAACGGTAGGTCCATCGGGCCGGAACTGGGTTTCGGCTACGTCATGGGGCAGGTTTTGGATGAACCGGTGCTCGTCCTCAAGTCCTGCATCGGCAATCGCAGCCTGGGATGGGATCTGCTGCCCCCCGGCAGCGAGCGCTTCACCGTTGATGGCAAGACCTACGCCGGATACAAGGACACGCCCGATTCATGGATCGAAGGTCAGCACAAGAAGGAGGTGAAATGGTATGCCGGCAAGCAATACGACGACGACATGGCCAATGCCAAGGCGGCCCTCGAAAACCTTGCCAAGATCTACCCGGACTACAGAGGGCAGGGTTATGAAATCGCCGGCTTTGTCTGGTGGCAGGGGCACAAGGACCAGAACCCGGTGCATGCCAGCCGTTACGAACAAAACCTGGTGCGCCTGATCCAGTGCTTGCGCAAGGACTACAACGCGCCGAACGCCAAGTTCGTGCTGGCCACCATCGCCTTCGGCGGCTGGAAACTGGCGGGTCCGGGCAAGACAATCGCCGAAGCCCAGCTTGCCGTGGGCGATCCGCAGAAGCATCCGGAGTTCGCCGGCAACGTGAAGTGCATCGAAGCCCGTGACTTGTGGCGTGATGCGTCGGTCTCTCCCAACCCGCGGCAGGGCTATCACTACAGCCGCAACGCCGAAACTTTCATGGAGGTCGGCCTCAGGCTCGGCTGGGCCATGGCGGAGCTGTTGAGCAAGCAGGACAATCTACTCGGTCATCTCAAGATGCACAAGGAACAACAATGAAAGTGAGCCGCAGATGACTTACGATACGTCTGCTTCGCAGACACAATGCCATAGTAGGAGATCAAACGATGAAACAGACCATTCAACTCGTCACCGTATTCCTGCTTGCCACTCTGGCTGCAAGCCATCCCGCCGAGGCCGCGACGCAGCCGGTGCGCGTCTTCATCCTCGCCGGCCAGTCGAACATGGAAGGACACGGTTTCATTGCTGCGGAGCCTAAGCGCAATGGCGGCAAAGGCTCTCTGGAGTTTCTCGTGAAGGACGCGGGGACCGCGAAGCGTTTCGCGCACCTGGTGGACGCCGCCGGGCAGTGGCGAACGCGCGATGACGTGTGGATTACCTACCTCGACCGCAAAGGTTTGCTCACCGTGGGCTATGGCGCACGCCAGGAGATGATCGGCCCCGAACTTGGCTTTGGCTGGGTGATGGGTGACGCGCTCGACGAACCGGTGTTGCTCATCAAATGCGCCTGGGGCGGCAAGAGCCTCGCCGTGGATTTCCGTCCACCCAGCGCAGGCAAACCGCCGTACTCGCTCGGAGAGAGGGCCGATGTGGCCATTGCGCAGGATGCGGCCATCGTCGGCAAGTACTATCGCCAGATGCTGGTGCTGACCAAGGCCGCGCTGGCCAACTTGAAGGATCTCGTGCCGGGCAGCGACGGACGTTACGTGCTCTCCGGCTTCGGCTGGCATCAAGGCTGGAACGACCGGATCAACGACAAGTTCAACGCCGAATACGAAAGCAACCTGGCCCACTTCATCCGCGACATCCGCAAGGACCTTGGCGCGCCCTCGCTGCCATTTGTCATCGCCGAGACCGGCATGAGCGGACCCGAAGAGAAACACCCGCGGGCGCTGTCGCTGATGAAAGCCCAAGCGGCCGTGGCAGAGCGCCCGGAGTTCAAGGGCAGTGTCGCGTTCGTGAGCACCAAGGAGTTCTGGCGTCCCCAGGACCAGTCACCCAACGGGCAGGGCTATCATTGGAACTCGAACGCCGAAACCCATTACCTCATCGGGGAGGCGATGGGCGAGGCAATGAAGCGGCTGATCGGTGCTCAGAAATGAGTGTGAGTGAATGCATTTGAATAGAAGGCAATAGGCTAATCTAAGAATTACGACCCGAACATTTCCAATGATTGGAAATGACAAGGAAATGAAGGACGCAACAATGAAACACATCCCCATGCTCCTCATTGTCGTGCTGCTGACGCCGATGGCCGTGCTGAATGCCGCTGCTGCGACATCAACGCCAAAGCCCAACGTCCTCTTCATCCTCGCCGACGACATGGGTTTCTCCGACGCTGGCTGTTACGGCGGCGAAATCGCGACCCCGAACCTTGACTCCCTCGCCCACGATGGCCTGCGCTTCACCCAGTTTTATAACACCACGCGCTGCTGGCCCTCGCGCGGCGCCCTGCTCACCGGCTACTATGCACAGCAGATTCATCGCGACGCCCTGCCCGACCTTTCAGGCGGCATCCGGGGCGTGCGGCAACCGTGGGCGCGATTGCTGCCGGACTTCCTCAAGCCCGTCGGCTACCGTTGCTATCACAGCGGCAAGTGGCACATCGACGGCAGGGTGCTCGATGGCGGGTTCGACCGATCGCTCAACATGAACAACCAGGGGAACTACTTCACCGCCGCGGGCAACTCGATCGACGACAAACGCGTGACCCCGGCGGCCGACGAGAGCGGCTACTACGCCACCATTGCTATCGCGGACCACGCCATCGAGTGTCTGAAGGATCATGCGGCGAATCACTCGGGCCGGCCGTTCTTTCACTACGTCGCCTTCATCGCGCCCCACTTCCCACTGCACGCGCTGCCGCGGGACATTGCCAAGTATCGCGACAAGTACCTCACCGGCTGGGAGGCCATGCGAGAGGCGCGTTTCGTCCGGCAGAAGGAAATGGGCCTCATCCGCACGACCCTGTCCGCGCTCGAGCCCAACGTCGGCCCGCCCTACGCCTTCCCGGATGCGATGAAGAAGCTCGGTCCCGGCGAGGTGAACCGCCCCCTGCCGTGGGCCGAACTCACGGAGCAGCAGCGCCGCTTCCAGGCGACGAAAATGGCGATTCACGCCGCCATGGTGGACTGCATGGATCAGGAGATCGGGCGCATCATCGCGCAACTCAAGACAATGAAGGTCTTCGAGAACACGATAATCTTCTTTGCGTCCGACAATGGCGCCAGCGCCGAGATCATGGTGCGCGACGGCGGGCATGATCCAGCGGCGCCGCCGGGCAGCGCGAAGAGCTACCTGTGCCTCGGCCCCGGCTTCTCCAGCGCCTCCAACACCCCGTTTCGCCGCCACAAGACCTGGGTCCACGAAGGCGGCATCAGCACTCCGCTCATCGT
>CAZPJZ010000156.1:0-5817 GCA_964586995.1 uncultured Pirellulales bacterium
AACCAAGCTGTTTTTTTCCCCTTCAGATACATCTGTTCAGCCCTCTGTCTTCTGTCTTCTGTTCTCTGTCTTCTGTCCTCTGTCGTCTTTTGTTTCAGCACAAGCACGAATACCAGCGGCGGAGAATTTCACGATGTGTCTGACCACCTCAGCCAGTTCAAACTTTGGCATTTGCGGATAATTGCTCTGTTCGAGCATGGTCTCGGCGCAGACCGTATGCACTAATTGCCCAACAACGGAAAGTATCGCCAGACGGGCATTTGCCTCGCTCAGTCCGGGACAAACCTTGATAAGGGCCTGCTGCAAAGCGGTCATAACAGGAATAATCATCTCCTCAAGAAAGATATTTTGGGGCAGATGTCGGTCGACCATTTCGCGGGCCATGAGTCTGATGAACCGCCCGCCCGTGCGCTTATCTACAAGCGGTCCTGCAAACGCATCGGCATAGGATGCAAGCAGCTCTTCCAAGCTGGGCCGGCCGCTCCGCTGAGACATTACCTTTTCGATACTGGCAATGCGGGCCTGACGCATTAGCTTCAGATGCCTGCGCCACACCTCAAGGTACAGTTTTTCTTTGCCCCCGAAATAATAGTTTACAGATGCAATATTGCAGCCGGCGGCGGCGGCGATATCGCGGACGCTTGTACCTTCAAAGCCGTGCTCGCAGAAAAGCGCCTCTGCGGCATCAAGTAGCCGCTCCTGCACTGGCTTATCAGAACCGCTTGCTACAGCATTATCACTTGACGTATCCATGCTAAAACCCCTAAACGCTCGTTTTATACGCCAGCTTAAAACAACTGTTTGAAAAAATCAAACATTTTCCACAATTTTTTCAACTTGTCCGTCGTAGTACTTAAAAGCCCGAGATCGACAGGCAGTAAAAACGCATAAAGTTGAGCAGAAAGTTGACTGGCAGAGGCAAAAAGCTATAATACAGATAGGGTCGCTGGGGGTGGCCTGCCGAGAGCGGGCCTGAGAAAAAAACCCTTTGAACCTGATCAGGACAATCGCCAAACTGGCGGATATGCCTGCGTAGGAAAGCGATTGACTACACTGAAACGCAGCAACGAGGCCAAAGCTAAGTCGCTTCCAGCAGGAAGCGATTTTTTATTTGAACACGGAGACCGGGAAATGGCAACGCAGTTACAGGCCGCACAAAAAGGATTAGTGACCGAACAAATCAAGCTCGTCTCCGAGAGCGAGGACCTCCGGGCCGAGCTTGTCCGCGATGAAGTTGCAGCGGGTAGGCTGGTCATACCTGCAAACAAGCACCATCTGGAGAGCAATCTCAAGCCGATCGGGATAGGTCGGCTGCTCAGGACAAAGGTAAATGCCAATATCGGCACCAGCAGCGTTCGCTCATCGGTGCAATCCGAGATCGAGAAGATGCAAGCTGCGCTTGCCGCCGGCGCCGATACAATGATGGATTTGAGCACCGGTGCTAATCTTGACCAGACCCGCGAGCAGTTGCTTGCGCAATGTCCTGTTCCTTTCGGGACCGTGCCCATCTATCAGGCAGTACAAGGCAGAAGCGTTGAGCAGATAGACCATAAAACAATCCAGCAGATTATCGAAAGACAAGCCAGGCAGGGCGTGGACTTTTTTACAATTCACGCCGGCGTGCTGAAAGAGCACTTGCCACTGCTTGAAAAACGTGTGGCAGGCATCGTCAGTCGCGGCGGAGCATTACTGGCAAAGTGGATGCTGTATCACAATCGTCAAAATCCACTTCACGAGATGTTCGACGAGCTGTGTGACATCCTGGCCGAATGTGACGTTTGCTTCTCCCTCGGTGACGGCCTTCGACCAGGGGCTATTGCAGACGCTACCGACGAGGCACAACTGGCCGAACTGAGAACGCTGGGCGAACTTACACAACGAGCACAAGAAAAGGGCTGCCAGGTAATGGTGGAAGGCCCGGGCCACGTGCCCTTCAATCAGATACAATACAATATGCAAATTCAGCGGGAGATTTGCCACGGGGCTCCGTTTTATGTTCTTGGGCCGCTGGTAACGGATATTGCGCCAGGTTACGACCACATAACCTCGGCAATCGGCGGAACAGCCGCCGCTTTTTACGGCGCCTGCTTCCTGTGCTATGTCACGCCGAGAGAGCACCTCGGTCTGCCGGATGTTGATGATGTGCGGGCCGGCGTAATCGCAACAAAAATAGCCGCACACGCAGCGGATGTCGCCCGCGGCCTAAAAGGCGCTGCGCAGCGCGACCAGAGGCTCAGCACGGCCAGAACCAATCTCGATTGGAAAACGCATCTGGCCGAGTCCCTTGACCCCGAAACGGCCGAGAAAATGCACCGCGAGGCTTGTGAGAAGGCAAATGGCGGGCTAAAGCCCAGCCTACAATCCGATTATTGCTCGATGTGCGGGCAAAAGTGGTGCAGCCTGCGCATAAACCGCGAAATCCAAAAGGCGATAAAAACTTACGACTTTTTCACAGGGAGGCCAGCTTGATATGCAATTTTCTTGTGTCGCCAGCAGTGCGGCGGTATAATAGGATACTCATATGAGGAATGAGAACGATTATGGGCATCACATACATCCAAGGACAAGTTAAGGCAGCAAAGGGCAAGCAGGCAGATGTGAAATTCCTCATCGATAGCGGAGCCACTTACTCTGTGCTTCCTAAAAGAATCTGGCAGGCTATCGGGCTGAAGCCAAAACGACAGATGACTTTCACGCTGGCCGATGGCACAACAATAGAAAGGCAAATCTCGGAGGTGCATCTAAAGCTGCCGCAGGGAGAAGCTCACACGCCGGTCGTGTTAGGGCAAGAAAATGACCAGGCACTATTGGGCGTTGTGACTTTGGAAATTCTCGGGCTTGTCTTTAATCCATTTGACCGAACGCTCCAGCCGATGCGCATGCTGTTATGTTTTCATAGAATCTAACTCGATGAAGGCTATCGGCAGAAAAATGAAGATGGGCAGCCAGGCCCACAACTGTACCATGACCCTGCCAAAGAACACCGGCTCGGTGGCGAGCATTTTGCAGACAAACGTTGCCGCAAAACACGCTGCGGTCAGGCCGAAGCTTATCATAACCGCCGATTTCATCGCCTTTGGATCCCTACAAACCAGCACCGGCAGGCTAATCATTAGCATCATCAGATTGATAATCGGGTCGGTAATGCGAAAGTGTTTTTGGCTGTAGAGCTCCGGCAGGTCCTTGACATTTGTCCCCTGGACGGCAAGAGCAGCCAATTGCCTCGAACTAAGCAGGTTCTTATACCGCGCCTTACGTCTGACGGGGATATCTTTGGCGGTCACATCACTTTTGTACGAACCAAGGGGCTGCGGGTCTTTGCCGGAGCCCCTGTCGATCCGTAGCCCATGTATCAGCATCCAGTTGCCCGTGTTATGAATGTCGACGGCCTTCTCCGCCGATATGCGACCGGTCACCTGCCAAATGCCTGGCTTGAGCTCGCTGCGCAGAATGATAGTCGGCCGGTGGAGCGTGGACGCTTTCACATCAAAGGCCGGCGCGCAAAACAGCGAGCCCACCCCATCGCCAATAAACCATACGTCGTACCACTCCTGGCCGGGAATATCGTCCTGGCTGCGCGCCAGCTTGTCGCCGAGCAACGGGATAAGAATCTCCTGGTCGATAACCAGCAGGCCGGTCAGCAGCAGCGCAAGCACCAGAATCGGCCCGATGACCCGTTTCAGGCTCACGCCCGATGCCATGATGGCCACCAACTCGTTGACGCGGACCATCTTACCGAGCGAGAATGCCGCAGCCAGCACAGTCATCATTCCGGCAAAATCTCGAAAGTACAGCGTAGTGTTCAGCCCATAGAAAACGAACACGTTTCTCGCCACTTCCAATGCGCTCAGGTTTGCGTGTTCGGTAAATTCGTCCAAATTCACGAACAGATCAATGATTATCCGCAGGCCGATCAAGACGGCAAAGGCGATTCCATAGCCGATCAGGAAATTCCTTGCGACATATTTATCCAATATCTTCATCGTCGGACGCCCTGCTCTGTGTCTTGCATCTGACAGCCTAAGACGTAAGCCGGTCGCTTAGGTTTTCAGCAAGCGGTGGTACATGACAAGCATCAAAATGGTTAGAAAACCAAGTCCGGCCCACATGATCACCATACCCGAAACGGCTTCGGCGCGGAGATTCTCGGTGATGTTTTTGCCGCTGATTATGCAGACGATCAGCACGGCCGCGGGCACGCAACTGGCGGCAAAGGCGCTGAGCATGTGCCCGCCTCTTTTAACAACGCCCAGAGCAATCCCGATCAATATCATCGGCACACAACCGACCCCGAACGCCAGCCGGGAATGTATCTCCGCCCTGATTTCCACCAGCGTTTTCTGCATTCTTCTTTGGAGCGCACCGTTCAGTTCCTCCAGCCTGGGGCTTGGCCCGTTTTGCAGCGCCGCAGACAGCACCGCCGGGCGAATGTCTTGCAGAATGTTCCCTGTCTTGAATATGTCGGTAACCGCCGGCGGCGGAACCAGGCCACGGATAACGTACCACATCCTCAGACTCCCGGTACCCTGCTCGCGCGCATGGTCAATGTTCATCGTCAAAGTAGGTGCCATCGCATCGCCCTCGACATACAATGACACTTTTTTACAGCTCAGCGTGCGCAGAAGCTGCTTCATATCACTGTCGTATTCCCTGACGACTACGCCGCCTGACAGCTCCACCTCTCGCTCGTCCGCCAAGGCACACTGACCCGCCGTGAATCTCACCGAGCTCGGCACGCCGAGCAGCTCGTAGAAGCCGTTTGGTTCAGAGGTCATCTTCGCAGCGATATCCTGTGCCAACAGCTCGGCGACGAACTGTGCACAGGCTTGGCGCGCCAGCTCATCCACGGGGGCAAACTGCGTCAGGTCGGCTTCAATTCTCTTCATCTGGTCGATCCGCTTGAACTTGACGTCATCGCCTAACAACGAGCCAACTTCCTTCGTGAACAACAGCCGTTCCGCCGAACCTTCCGCCTGACCTTCGGGACCCAATTGATACGGATTATGCGCAACTATCTGCACCTCGTAGGAATCCCCTCGCGGATTGAAATTGACCTTGGCGGTGTCTACGGCCGTGATCCTTTCAATGCGGCCGTCCTTCACCCCCACGACAACTACGCCGGCCAGCAGATCGTTTTCCGGACTGGCGTAATCGGCATATATCTTGTACCGGTCCAGCTCGTAATAGCCCCTGCGCTGGATGTTGCGGAACAGGATTTGTTTTGCATCGGCCTTGAGAGATTTTTCCGCCAGGTGTACGAAAATCGGCATCACGTGAAAGCTCAGAATCAGATTAGCACCCGCGACCAATAGCGCCAGCGCCAGGCCGGGACAGGCCAGTCTCAGGAAACTTATGCCACTGGCCTTGCAGGCGTCCAGCTCATTATCGCCGGCCAGTCGGCCATAAACCAACGCCCCGGCAAACAGAGCGGCTATGGGCAATACGAACGTCAGGGTTATCGGCAAAAAATAGCCCATGATATGGACGGCTTGACGCGGCCCTACCCCGTATTCCTGCATCGGCCGAAGAATGCTGCCCAGGCTCAAAATCAGCGTCAGAGCCACCACCGTCGGTATGAAGACTTTCAACAGCTCCCGAAATATGTACCTGTGCAGTATAAAAATCATGTCTTGATATATGGCTTAATGGCTATTTCTCAGCAGTCAGCTACGACCGACCTATACTATCCACTGAATGGCCCTTTTCAACAAAATTCCACGGAGCCGGTACGCGGCCTCTTGTCCGACGCATAAGGTCTGTTGCAGGCGGCAAACGTCGCATGCTGCTGATTTTTCCCAAAAAAAATGCGGCTACCCC
>CAZPJZ010000157.1:0-5802 GCA_964586995.1 uncultured Pirellulales bacterium
GGGAATCCGGCTGGGTTTGTCGGCTGGCGGCTCACGTTGTCCAGAAAGATATAGGTCTGTGTATCGACGTTGCTGGCCATCCAGCCAGGCTTGATCGCCACTGCGCGCAGGCACATGGTCCTGCTAATCGGAATAGGATTGATGTAGACCTTGCCCGTCGGGAAGCGACCGCCAGTGATGTACGGCTGCGTCCCGTCGAGGGTGTAATATATCGCCGCACCCGGAGTTTCGCAGGTAATAGTCACTTCAAAGGGCTGGTCATAGAATCCGCGGTCGTGGCTGAACTTTGTGTCAGCGACTTGGCCCAGATATGCGCCGCTATTTGGTCCTGCCGGAGTCGGCGAGCCGAGGAACCTCCAATCATCACTACCGTCGGGGTAACGGCCAAAGGAAACATCAGAGACCTGCTCGCCGAACGTGATACTATCAATCAAAGTCTGCCCATCGGCTGCGAACAGGCCTATCTGCTCCCCACTGGCGTCGAGCCTGAAGTTTGCGTGAAGACCCGTCTGTTCCACATCGCCGTCTGCCCATATCAACAAGTACCCACCAGCAGCTATGGTAGTTGCACCGGGTTTATCGGCAGGAATTTGCCACATGGTGGGCTGGCTCAGATTGTCCGTCAGGTACATGCCGCCTACATCAATGGCCTTACCGGAGGTGTTATGCAGCTCGATCCAGTCATCATACTGGCCGTAATTGTCCATAATGGTACTACTATTGGCGGCCATGAACTCGTTGATAACCAGCGGCACACCTGCCTGCTGCCATTGTGCAGTCAGCAGGGCAAAGTCGGTCATGTCAACTTCCTCATCGCCGTTCAGGTCAGCCAAAGCACCCGGCCCAGCCAGCCACTGCTCGGCGAAGATCAGCAGGTCCGCCATATCGACCTGACAGTCGCCATTAAGGTCGCCTACCGGGCAGATAGCTTCAGCAGAGCCGGCCAATAGTACAGTCAACGTCAGGATGATTGGCAGAATTTTTGTAGGCTCGACCACCGTGTTTCTCCTCACTGATGTCTTTTTGTCGTCACCTGCGTCAGTTGCCACCCGGCGTGGGTGAAGCGGCTTGCCAATTGCTCGGGTCGTTGCCGCTATGGTACTGGTCCACATAGACTCTGCTTAGAGCTTTGCCCTGGCCATCGGCGGCCTCGGGCCAGGGCGGTACATCGGCATAGATGACCTCATCTACGATTACCCAGCAGACCGAGTCGCCGGGCTGGTCGGGAGGCTGCGGTCTTTCCAGGGCGAGGCGTTCGCCGCCGTTGGACAGGTTGCCTGACCACGGACCGACTATGTCCCGTCCGGCGATTAATGGGCCTGTGCCATACGCGGCCCGCAACGCGCTGAAGCGTGCCGTTTCGACGTGTGGGTCGAAACCCACCACTACAAGAAAGCCGTCCGCGGGAATCGAGGTTCCAACCGGAAACGTGTAGTCCACGCCGCCATCAAGACGCCAGGAACCCGCGGCATTTTGCAGAATGACCGCATCCGGCGTGGGATTGTACAACTCAATGTACTCATCGTTTGGATCCACGGGGTGATACATCAGCTCACTAATCACAATATCAAGAACAGGGCCCTTATTGGCTGTGTTCCTCGATGGTGTCATGTGCACCCAGTACTTGCCGCCATCTGGCCAGCGACCGAGAGACACGTCGTTTTCCTCTGCCTTGAACCGGACGCAGTCGACCACGCGGTCGGCGGAAGTACCGGGCAAGAACGATAAGATTACCTGTTCTCCGGCTTTGTCCAGGCCAAAGCCGGTAGTAACAGGATTATGAAAACCGGTAACCTCATCAAAGGTGGTGCGGCTGTAACCGGCCATCTCAACATCGGGAATGGCCCACTTTTTAAGATTGCCAATATCGTCGCTCAGATACCAGTGGCGCAGATTTATGCTCGAGCCGGTGCTGTTATACAGCTCGATCCAGTCATTTGAATCATGGTCTGGATGCGAAGGATCACTGTAGTCGGTGTGCGCCATGATCTCGTTGAGCACGACGCTGGTTATGGGTTCGGGGTCGTCCTGGCCGGGTGAGCCGCCGATATAGGTGCTGGCGCGCCAATTGCCGCCATAGTTCAAAGACCCTGCCGGCTGACCGAGCAGCGCCGAATCCAGCGGAACCAGCGAATGTCCCGCGCCACCGGCGGCAAGCGGCCAACCTCTGCCGTTGTCATAGTCGAATTCAGCAATGGTCCCATTCCAGAAATCGACCAGCCTCACCTTTTCTCCCTCATTGGCTAATCTGCCGGAGTACTCGCCGGCAATTCTGTCAGAAAGCTGCGTACCGTAACGCGACGTGAAAGCCGAGGCGTTCCTGACCACCAGGACGAAGTCGCCGGGAGCAAGGCTGGTCACCTCGCCGGCGTTAAAATCGTAGGCGATCCCTTCAACGAAAGAAACGTAGCTCAAATCAATGACTTCATCGCCGATGTTCTTCAATTCAATAAATTCAAATTCGTTATTATCAGTTGTATCACCGGCGGCTGCAGGGGCGGGATTGTACATCAGTTCGGTGATTCTCAGATTGGCCAGGGTGCCGACCGAGAGAGGCTCTCCGGCCACAAATTGGACAGGGTTCGACCAGTGACTCCATCTGCCGGTATTATCCTTCATCCGACAGCGAACCCTATACGTTCGCGCCGGCCTAACCGCGTTGGCGGGGATGGTTACGGCGTTATCAAAGCTGGTAATCTCCGGGCTCTGCCAGGCAGCCTCGATTTCATATTTGCCCGGCTTTTTTCCATAGCCGGGCGGCGTAACCGGAGGCTCGCCCGTCTGATTCTTCTCGCCCAGTAATCGAACATCGATGAAACAGTCGGAACTGCTTTGAATGTTATGATTGAGTACCTGTATGGCAACTACATTCGTGCCGGCAACAAGGTAGCTGCCCGGCTGACCCAGCTCGTATCTTACGAAGTTGAGGTTCTCTATACTACCGCTGGCCGTAGCCGTACACGGCAGCTCCGCAGAGGAAACATTATCCGACGCCGCGAGCTTGCCGTTGATCCAGACATTGACGCCGTCATCATACAAAACCTCCAGTATCAGCTTGTCGAATCCCGAAAGGCTCGCCACTTCAAAGGTCTTACGCAAGTACACTGTGGTATATCCGGTATAGCTGCCGCCTCTTCTCATGTCATCCAAGCGAGTGACAATAAAGGTTTCGCCGTAGCCGATCGGTGCGCCGCCGACCAGCCAACTGCCATCGTCAAAGTCGATTTGTCGCCATGCGCCTTGCATCGGCGAGGGTTCCTGGGTGCCTTTGAAGTACCTCCACTGAGCGCCATCGGGTAGAAGAACCACGCCCTGGGATTGCGGCGGCGGCAGAGACGAACCGGCGGCAACTTCAGCGATCCGCCACTGCATTGCAGCGAAGGTGTTGCTGCCCTGTGGGTCGCTAAAGGGCGTGACTTCAAACGTTAACGCATTCACCGGGAAGCTATCAGGACACGTCGCGGTAACCACGGGCGTCTGCGGCGCCTGCGCGTCCTCGGTGTAAGTGTTGAACGCGCGGTTGCTGGACGCGATGTAGTCCTTCATTATCTTGACCATGCCGCGGAAGTCCTTCGTGGCAGCCTTTTGATAGAAGCGACCGGCGCCGGCCTTGCTGGCGTTGACGTAAGCGCTTGTCATGATCGGATTGTAGTCCCACATCGCGCGGTCGGCGCCGACGAAGGTCGGGCCGCCGGTGGGCGGATCGATCACATCCGCCATGTCATCCAGTACCTGGTAGGCCTGGTCTTTGTTGTAGAACAGGTCCATAAACTCCCGCTGGCGATTCTGATATTCGATCCTCAGGTTGGTGTTGGAGAAGATGCTGTTTCTGGTAAATTCATCGGCGCCGCTGCCGTACATGTTGTTGGCCCACGTTAGGTCGAGGTCCCAGGGCAGCATAGTCCAGCGGTTCGTCACAGGGTCGTGATAGAAGAACCAGTTTTTGCCGCCTTCCATGTCACCGTGATGTACGCCCTCTACGACACAGCGGAAACCGTAGTATGGGGTCAGTTCGACGTTCTGCCGCCACCAGGGTTCGGCTGGCCGACTTTGGTAGCCACTCTTAAATGCCGTGAGGTCGGAATTGTTAGTCGGCTGGGTGGGCCCTTGGTTGTTCAAGGCGCCGCCGCCCGGCCCTGCATCGGGAGCGCCGCTGTCCATTTTGTACAGGTTGCCGTCGGGCAAGCCGTGCTCATCGAGGAATCGACCGTCCATCTGCTCGAGCGCCATATACAGCCCCCAGAAGTCACCCTCGTACTGGGTCGGGCCGGTCTCGGCGGCCTCGTCAATCACGCGGAAATGCAACCAGTGAGTCTTGGAGGCGGGGCAGCCCATCAGGTTGAAGAACTTGAACGCTGCGGCCTCGAACATACCCTGCTCGCCACGATGCTGATAGTCGCCCTGCTGGATGCACGCCGAGAAATTGATTGTGTCCCATTCCGTATCGTATTGCCTGCCGTAATCGTCGCGCGCCTGGAAGTAATGCCCTCTGTTCAGGCGGAACTTCCACATGTTCTTGCCCATGGCATAGCGCCAGACGCCGCCTCGGAGGCGGTAACGGATATGGTCGTAGACCTTGCCGTCATATACGAGCGTGCCATACCATCTGAATATGGTTGCCTCCAGGCTGTTGTAAGGGATCTGCTGCTTCCAGACGCAGGCCTCGACATCCGATTTCTTGCTGATCAGGTGGTACACCGGCAGACTGTTCATCACCTCGGCGCTGTACTCTACGACCTGCCCGAGGGGGCCCGGGTCGCCGGGCTTTGCCGCTCCCTTCCACGCCGGCACGCCGTCATACACGAAATATGCGAAATTCGGCTGTGGGTCGTCTGCGTATGGCACTACAAGGACGCGCCCCGTGTTATCGGCCGTTACGATGCGATACCGCACCAGTCGGCGGTGAATCTGCAAAGAGCCGGGCAGTTGCACAGTATAAATGTCGTCGCCAGCCACTTCGTCGCCTCCAAGCCCATCATCGTGCATCGCAGCGCTCAGCCAGCTCGCATTGTACGCCGGGTCGGTGATGGCGATATAATTGCCGGGGCTGACCAACTGATACAGCAGCATTACGCTGGCCACACCATCGGGATCAGTCACCTTGGCCGTGATGGTCACGACTTCGCCGGACCTGGGCTGAGATGGTGTGTGCTTCACCTGGCGGATGTGAGGGGGAATGTTGTCGGCATAAACATCCCTGTTCTGGGCGGCCGGCGTGGGATAGGCCGAACGCCAACTGCCCCCCAGGTCGTTGTCCAGAAACGGATTAAGCAACTGGATGGAATGACCCGAACCATCGGACGGCTTGACTTTTGGCACCGAGTCGCCGACGGTCGGCCAGGGAAATCCGAGCTTATAGCTGACCTTATCGACTTGTCGGCCCTGGGCGTTGCACAGCTCGATCTTTTCGCCGTCGTTATCAAGCTTGCCGCTAAATGGGCCCAAAACCAGGCTTGGCACAACAACGAACCTGCCGGAACTCCACTTGGTGCGCACGTGCTGCGGATTGGCAGCGACAATAATGTAACCATCGGCCGGCAGTATAGTGCCAGGGGGAAACCTGTAAGTAATACCATCGCTGAAATACCAGTCCGAGAGGTCGGCTTCGGTTGTGCCGGCATTATAAAGCTCGACAAATTCGACCAGCTCGGTCTTGACGTCAGGGTCGTAATGAATCTCATTTATTACTACGCAGGGAACTGCTGTTTGACGCCAGTTTTTGGCCAACAGGGCAAAATCAGCCATATTGACCCCTTGCTCGCCGTCGAGGTCCGCCGGGCTGCCTGGCGGTCCCAGCCACCA
>CAZPJZ010000158.1:0-5798 GCA_964586995.1 uncultured Pirellulales bacterium
CGGCGGGTGAAGATCGACCAGATATGGTGTGACGACCGCAAAGTAGCACTGGCCGTAAAAGCCGAGCTGGATAAGGGCAGGGATTTCGAGTCCGTTAAGCAGGAATTCTCCTTGCAGAAGAGCCCGCCGCATGACACTTATCCGAGCGGCGAAGGAATGTTCTTCAAGGATTTATGGCAGGCTGATCCGAACCAGATCGTTGGGCCGATAAAAGGGTTCTATGCCGACGGCGTGAAGTGGCGCATCGTCAAAATCCTGGAGAAGAAACCTGCCGAGCTGAAGGAGTATTCGCCCGATATGAAAGACCAGATTAAGGGCAGGCTCCTGGATGAAAAGAGAAACGCGCTATTAGCCGACTACGCCAAAGAGCTGCTGTCAAAATACCCCTACGAGATTCACTCTGATAGAATCAAGGACATCGACCCGCTGGATATACCGTAGCGACCGAGCCAGCGGTACGGCGAGCTGCTGCAAGCTCTCGCTGTTCGCCCGTTTCTGCCCAGAGTGGTGTGGCATCTGGCATTAGTCAAAGGCGATGGTGAGCCGACAGATTTCTCACGCTGGTTGGCTGTTTTGTTGCGCCCATTGACATTATTTCGATTCTGCCTCCCGGATTGCGTCGGACGTACCTTGCGATTGGCCTTTCTATTGGCGCCTGCACTAGCGTTGATGTTTTGTTCTTGGCCTGCGCGAGTCTATCCAGGTAACGAGCAGCAACACTGTAACAAGTGCTGCATAGGGCAGCACAAATTCCGCTATACCGCCTTGGCCCTGAGGCGAGACTGAGCATCCGCCGCCACCTCCACCGCCTCCGCCGCCAGTTGGTGGAACTGCAGTGGCGCTCGCACCGAACGTAGTAAAGTGCGTAATATCAAACTGCACGGCGTGTAATCCCGCAGCTATATTCGGCGCTGTATCGTCAAGGTGCTTAATATTGCTTACGCCAGTAGTGCTCCACGCACCGATCTGTGTATTGTACCAATAGACCTTATAAATCGGCAAGCCGGGGCAGTCGGCAGCCGCATGCGGAATGGTTATCGTTACCGGGGCATTGAACTGTAATCCGCTCGGGCCAAAATCGTAGTATACCCCGAAGCCACCGGGGGGCAGTTGGGGCAAGTTCCGTATCTCGGAAATCGTGATAGTTGTGCTGCTGGGGGTTGCTCCCGCGGGTATCTCTACAATTACATCGCTTGCGTCGTCAACGTATCCGGCATTTGCACCGTTCAGTTCAACGATTGTCTTTCCGCCGCTCGTGGTGCTCGTAGTAGGCAGAGCCGGCCCGATAGTAGTTGCCCCTGCATAATAAATATCTTTATTGCCGCTCCTGGTATCTACCCAGACAATATACGGGCATCCGTCTTTGTCGGTGCCAATGACAGGATATGTTTGCGCATTTGTTCCGACATCGTCGTTGACAAGTATGTTGGTCCCAAAATCGGAACCAGTCTCCGCAAAGTAGATGTCCGTATCTCCATTGTTGCTTACCACATTGCGTGCGTCTTGCCAGCATGCAAATACTTTTTCACTATTGCCGCCACTGCTGACCGCAATGCTCGGAACTGCTTGGATCGTATTCGCTTCGTCTATGATGCTCGCCCCAGCAAGCGGTGTTGCGGCAAATCCGTCTGTAGTAGCTCCATAAAATATGTCCGCGTTGCCGCTTGCATCATGAACCCATAGCAAATGCAGCCCCCCACCGGAGGATCCACTTGCAATCGCTGGGCTTGACTGATTGCCGGCAGTGGTAACTATTGGTACATTTGTCCATGGCCCCTCATCAGAAGCCGCACCATAAATGTCTGTGCCAGCGGTTCCAAGGTTTCTTGCATCAGTCCAGACTATATATGCAACGTTATCTGAGTCTATTGCAACAGCAGGCTCACTCTGGTCAGAAGCGTTTGTCGCTACCTGGGTGTTGGTCCATGTGGTTGCGTCGGTAGAAGTCGCAACCCAAATGTCTTTATTTCCAGCCCGATTATCTTCCCAGACCACGTACGCTTTATTATTCCCGTCAATGGCAATTGCGGGCGCTGTTTGGTCACTGTCATTATTCGGGTCGCCTACACTGACTTTGATAGGAGTGGACCAGCTTGTCCCGTTTACGGAGGTAGAGACGAAGATATCCCACTTACCGCTAACGTCGTCGCCCTGCCAGGCGACATAGATGGTATCAGCGTTGTCGATTGCAATAGCAGGATCCTGCTGGTAGTCAGCGCCGCCGGCAACGTGCACACTGGAACCGAAGGTGCTGCTGTCCGCCTGGAGCCTGCCTACATAGATGTCGGTATCACCAGCAACAGTCGTCTGATCCCATACAACCCAGATATTCCCTACCGAATCAGTGGCCGTCGCAGGGCGGTCTTGAACAAGGGCGCCAGTATCCGAGTTTACTTTCACGTTCTTTCCGAATTCCCGCATCACAGTATAGAAATAGTACGTTTGCGTCATACTGTTACTGGCCTTATCTGTCGCACTTACCACAACATCCACCTTCTGTTCGTAGTCAAACAAAGTCGATGGCTGAAAAACAAACGTGTAGTCCGCTGCTGTCCCTGTGCGCCTGCACACGCCTTTGACAGCTTGGCTGCTTGCTGTGGAATCATATACCCCTTCTGGATTCTCATTGGCGCCGTCATAGATCAGGTCACCCTCAACCTGAATCGTGACTGTGCCACCACTGTACTCAACGCCGGAGCCGCCGTCAGTGATGTGTATCTGGATTATTGTGTCTCTTGCAACCTGAAATGAATTCGGCTGCGGTATATGCCCCGAGATTTTTGGAGGCCCA
This sequence comes from uncultured Pirellulales bacterium, assembly GCA_964586995.1. Taxonomy (GTDB): domain Bacteria; phylum Planctomycetota; class Phycisphaerae; order Sedimentisphaerales; family Anaerobacaceae; genus JAFNGF01. The sequence goes on from CAZPJZ010000158.1 coordinate 2,792, forward strand.
CCATCGTTATCAACTATTGTGTAAGTGTGACTTACGTTTGTACCCAACCTGGCATTCGTGGGGTTACTTAATGCAACGATAATTGTCTCATCGCGCTCTTCCAATGGATCATCTATGATCATTATTTGGACATTCCCTGTTGTATCCCCGGGTGAGAACGTCAATGTTCCGGAAGCAAGCGTGTAATCCACACCACCTCCGGTACCCGTTCCGCCCGTCACCGAGTAGTCTACAGTCACAGTCTGAGCAGAGGCTCCCGAAAGATTAACTGCCAGGATGGCTGGGCTAACAGCCTCAGGGCCACTTGAGCTAGTTGTAGCAAATTCAACGCTGGGTTCTTGTTGGCTATATGTCCCAGTTGCATAAGTTGTCTCGCCACTGTTTATATTGACCTGTTCACTTGGAGGCGCAGTCCACCCGGTTACCGCCTTGTAATTCACCGTGTGCGAACCTACCGACAACCCTGTAACCGTATCCCCGCTGTTCTGCCAGGCCCCGCCGTCGACATTCCATTGTGCTCCGGCTGAAACTGCCTCACCGGGACCAAGTGTAACCTGAAGATTGCCGGTCTGAGGCGCACTTTCCGTTGTCACGCTGAAGGTGTCGCTCACATCGCCTATCGTCAGAGTCGCATTTACTGTTGTTGAGTAGCTGCTCGATGACGTTACCCGTACCATGACCGTGTTGCCGTTGTCTACCGTGCCAGATGCGCTCGTGTACGGACTGCCATTGATGGAGTATGTACCACCTGTGATCGATATTGGAGCAGCAGCATTGATACCCGTCACAGTGATCGCGTTCGATGTCACCACTGTGTTTAATTCCACTCCCGTCTGATCTACAAACGTAAACGGATCAGGGTTGGTATCTGGCGGCGGTATAACATGGTAATAGACTTTTGCTTGAATATGATCTACATAATTTTTAGCTGTAGAATTCCCAGCATAAGCTACTACATTGAGATTAAAGTTTTCGTCGGAAAAATCAGATGCACTCCAACTGGCACCCCACAAATCATTGGAACCTCCATAGGTTCTTATTTCTTCTGAAGTTCCAAATGTCTGAGATTTTTGACTCCCGTCATGACCTATAAAATCAATTCTTATGGCATTATCAACATTCTGATCACAATATCCTTCTACTCGTATCTCAATTCCGTCAATAATCGCTCCTTCAGGTATATCAAAGCGGAAATTCCTATAATTTTGATCGTCATAAAAGCGATCATGGTCTGCATAAGTTCTCCAAGCTCTTTGATTATCACTTGAAAAAGCATAGGTAGGATCATGCCAGTTATTATAAGTCGCTCCCGTTGCCGTTGGCGATTTCCAGAACTCATCGGGCGGAACATCCTTGATGGTCACGTCTTGCGTATCTGAATATCCGCTATATGTCGCAGTGATGGTACATGGCTGGTCTGACGTAACCGATGAAGTCGTCAGATAACCGGTGCTGCTGATAGTCGCGTAAGCGGAATTCTCGCTCCAGGAGGCACTGTTTGTCACGTTTGACGTGCTGCCATCACTATAGTAAGCAGTGCAGGTATACTGCGCGCCGGAATTCTCGTTGACTTGCGTTGAACCACCTACTTCAATCCTCTCAAGAATGGGAGTTGGTGGGTTGACCGTAATTGGAATACGGTCCTGGGCCTGACAGGTGCCGCGCTCCGCGATGACCTTCGCAGTATAAGTCCCCGCAGGGGTATAATTATAGACGTCATAAACCGTAAAAGTTGTACCACCAGTCCAATCTGTAGCGCTTCCTTGATATATAACGGTGCCTCCCGTGCCATCTGGATTTCTTCCATTTATTTTAAAACAGTAATCAGGAGTAATGTTTATTCCATCGTCCGAGCGATTAGCGTAAAAGGTATAATTGATGGTTCCGGTAGCGCTACCGGAAACAGTAGCAGTGAAGTCAACATCATTTAAAGGAGCAGTTCCGCTGGATGGATTGGCCGTCAATGAGACCGACAATGTTTCACTCGTTATGATCGCTGGCTGGCTTAATGTAGGGTATCCTGCGCTGCTTCCTGAACGTCCTTCTGGAAACGGCCCATTGCATTCTCTTGCAAACGCATATTTCAAGTTATTGTCTGTATCCCAATTATTATCCCACACCCACACCTCAATTGGATAGGCACCGCTGGTTTCGTAAGTATAGTAGTACCTGCAAACCTCATCGCCGTCCCACTTGCGGGCCGTGACGAGCAATGTTTGATAACCTCCATCGAAAATGATCGGTCTCCCTGAGTCGGTCAGCAGATTGGCTCCTGATTTGATATTCCACGTGAGATAACCTAGATCGACCACATTATTTGAGTACGAGAGATGAGAATAGCCTGCCGCGTTGGCTCCAAGCTGGTTTCTTATAGTGGGCCAATCAAGAGCACCGATCCCAGCGCTGTGAGCCGACCACGCGGTACCCGTAACCTGGCTCCAGCGATCGGAAGGCGTTCTAACCGCGACCCAAGGTGAATCATTGGCAAAGTCATTCAGAGTTGACCCTGAACCGCGATTATCCCGATGCCATCTCGCCGCGCTTTCAAGAGCCAGTTGAGGGTCCAGCTTCTGATCGGTTCTCAATAAGTGCCAATTCTCGCTTGAGGAACGGTCTAATTGGAAAGGGCCTATTCCTGTCGAAAATCGAAAGTCTCCGGCGACTTGCCATCGCGATTCGGCCCGCGGAACTGCGGCCAGTCCGCCGCATGGATACACGCCGCCTGCACACAGATGGCTAGGATCAAAGCAGTCCCGTATCTACCCAAAAATGTACTCCCGTCAACTGTTGCCCGCTTCCGTATGCTGCATGACACCACCAGGAATCCAGCACAGATGCCGCGTAACGCCTCGTTTCTCATCTTGGCCTCTCCTTCAAGAGCCGGCCTACTCGTTGAACGGCCAGTTCAGTTGACTTCACGGCTTCTCGCCCAGGAACACGGCGTTCGCACGGTGCAGCCGCTCGGGGTACTCGTGCCAGACCGGGTCTTCCGGTCCGCTATTCGTGC
>CAZPJZ010000159.1:0-5372 GCA_964586995.1 uncultured Pirellulales bacterium
ATATTGTTGATGCGGGCTATACCGGTCTGCTCGATGATTTCCGCATCTACAAGCGTGCGTTGGCTGAGGCTGAAGTCGCGGCCCTTGCCGGGCGCACTGCACCATTCTCGATACCGGCCGATATGCACCAGGATGGTGTGATTAATTTCAAGGATTTTGCCGAGTTAGCCGATTCGTGGCTGGAAGAGATTCTCTGGCCACAGCCGTAGAACATTGCCGCGAATGCTCAGGGCCTTGCTGATTGAAATAGCCTTCATTCAGTGTAGGCCCTGTTTGTTATCTTGCGTTGTCAGTGATTGCGTGGTAGAATACCTAACCTGGACGGGCCGGAACCAAACAGGTGCATGATGAGTTCTGGAAAAAATCGAAGTTGGACATACTCTGGAAAGAAAAAAAGTAGTAGCTTTTTTGCTTTCCAAACCGCCGCCAGCAATCGCCAGAATTATAGTCTGATTATTTGAGCAAATCCTCGACAGGATTTGCTCAAATAATGTGTGTCCAACTTCAATTTTGGGCAATTTTGCGCACAATTTCATTGTCAAGGGACTGGACTTTAAGTAGGCGGTATATTTTTGAGTGAGGACTTTTTGTGAGAAGGCAGAGCGGCTTCACGTTGATAGAGCTCTTAGTGGTGATCGCCATTATTGCTATACTGATGGCGATGCTCATGCCGGCACTCAGCAAGGTTCGTGAAACGGCAAATCGGTCGGTATGCTCCAGCAACGTGCGCCAGCATCTGATCGGTCTATTGATGTATGCCGATGAGGCTGGCGGTAAGCTTCCATCCGGCGCCGGATTCTGGCTCTGGGATATGAACAGAGACATAACCAGACAGTTGATGAGAAATATAGGTTTGGCCCCGGCGCCGCACGATGAGACCACGCCCGCCCCGGATGTTTTTTATTGTCCTTCCAATCTGACACACAAGAGGAGCCGCCAGCTCTGCTGGGACTATCACCATCCGGGCGGAACAAGAGCCACCTACCGGATTACGGGCTATTTCTGGCTGTTGGATACGCTTAATGACCAGGGCAGGAGCGTCAAACCGGACATCCAGGGCAGCGGCAATAAACAGTGGGTCAGGACCACCAATATCAAAGGTGCCGCAGATGCCGAGCTCATAGTTGATGTGACGCTCAGCGACCCGGGTTTTCCTCGGCAGGACTATCCCAACGGCAACTTCGGCCGGATAATAACGGGTAGCGCTCAGGGCCAGTACACCGGATACTACGACACCACCAGCCACCTGCGCAGCGACAAGGAAGGCGCCGGAGGCAACATAGGCTTTACCGACGGTCACGTCAAGTGGAGGCATTTCAAGGAGATGGAACGACGCTACGGAGGCAGCGGAATGCCCATCCACTGGTGGTAAGAGCGGGTCCTCTCTGGCGCCATTGCCTGACAAGGCTTAAGCCGTCAACATAGGCCGGGCGTGCCGGCCCGAAGCAGAACGCTGCGGTCTTTTTATTCCCGGTCACCTGCCTAAGCAGGGCACGCGCTACTGAAGAGTAAGGTGCCTGCTCATCCCGTGCTTGCCAATCAACGTGGCCACTTGGGCAAGGTCCTTTTTGCCCGCCCAGTGCAAAGGTGTCTCGCCCCTGTCATTTGTGGCATTGATGCTGGCCCCTCGAGCAACCAGCAATCGTACGACATCGCTATGGCCCATGCCCGCCGCCCAGTGCAGCGGAGTTTCACCGCTGCCCTCTCTTGCGTTCGCGTTTGCTCCCTTGTCGATCAGAAGTGTGGCCACATCCTGGTATCCTCCGATGGCTGCACAATGTAATGCGGTCCAGCCATCGTTGTCATTCGCATCCGGTTGTGCTCCCTGGGCAATCAATAGCTCGACTATATCCTTGCTGCCTTTCAGAGCCGCCATGTGCAAAGCGGTCTGGCCGTAGTTGTTCTGATCGCCCACCTTGGCGCCCTTGGCAATGAGCAGTTGGGCCAGCTCTTTGTAGCCGTAAAGGCAGGCGGTGTGCAGGGCCGTCTGACTGTACATGTCTTCGGCATTGACGTCCGCCCCTCCGGCAATCAACACTTCGACGGCCTGGGTTCGATTCGCAGCCGCCGCCCGGTGCAGGGCCGTCTCGCCATAGTTGTCTCTGGTGTTTGTGGCCGCTCCCTTGCTAAGCAGCAGCTCCACCATATCCATACGGCCGTTGAACGCAGCCATGTGCAGAGGCGACCTGCCGCTGCCATCCTGCACATTCACATCGGCCCCCTTAGCGACAAGCGAATCTATCACGCCTACATGGCCCATGCTCGCAGCTCTATGCAGGGCGGTCTCGCCGCTGCTATCCTTGACGTCCACGCTCGCCCCCACGGTAATCAGCAGATCGACGACTTCCTTGTAGCCGTAGTTAGAAGCCACGTACAGGGCTGTCTGACCCTGGTCGTTTCTCGCATCCACCGGCGCACCCTTGGAAACCAAAAGACGGATCACATCCTTCTTGCCTCTGGCGGCTGCCTTGTGCAGCGGGACTTCGCCTCGGCGGTCCTTTGCGCCTAAATTGGCTCCCTTGGATATCAGCAGGTCGCTGGTATCCAGACTACCCTCGAGAGCCGCACAATGCAAAGCCGTGAATCCTTCATTGTCATTAGCATCCACAACAGCTCCTTGGGCCATGAGCAAATCTACCACCGCGTTGTGGTTCGCCGTGGCCGCTACGTGCAGAGGCGTCTTGCCTTTGCCGTCTTTGGCATCGACTTGCGCTCCTTTGGCAATCAGCAGCTCAACAGTAGCTTTGTTACCTTGGAGCGCGGCGCAGTGCAGGGCGGTTGAGCCGTCTTTGTCTGCGGCTGTGACGTCCGCTTCTCTGTTTAGCAGCGCCGCTACTACATCGCTGTGACCTCTGATGGCCGCCAGATGCAGCGGGGTCTTGCCTTCATTACTGGTGTTGCTCAACTTGGCGCCGTGCCCAATTAGAAGCTCGGCCACGCCGTTGTGGCCTTGAAAAGCCGCCCAATGCAGCGCAGTCCAACCTTGATTGTCGTTGGCGTCCACCGCGGCGCCTTTGGCAATTAGTAGACTTACAACCTCGCCGTCCCCCTTGGCGGCGGCTGCGTGTAGCGGGGTCTTGCCTTGCTTATCCTTCAAATCGACCTGTGCCCCTTCTGCAAGCAGCAATCCAACGATATCCTTTTGGCTGTCTGAGCGTGCCTGATCCGCACACCATCCGGATGCCGTCCATCCCAACAGAATCACCGATACGATCATGAGATGCTTGATATTCTTCATAGCTAAACTCCTCCCTTTTTGCATTATCTAATCCGCCGTAGTTAAGATAGGCAAAATGCTACGGACAACACTTTTCATTATAGAAAAACACGCTGAAGATTCAAGAAAAATGTTGTGGATGGTGCTACACAACGGGTAGCCAGACCCCTGCTACGCTAAAACGCACTTCTTCGACCCTTATTTCTGCGCCAAAAATCAGGGTCGGACCCCCAAAATACGTAGTTACCACAATTGACTTGCAGGCAGATTAAATGGTATAATATATGGGCAGTAATCTTCTTATTAACGCGAAGGGAGACGCACATGTGGATCCATGATCAAGCCTTGGCTGCAAAGGAATGCAACGGGAAAGGGGGTGAAAGATTATGCGCTGCAAGGTGATTTTAGTGCTGCTGGCGGCCTTGGCCTGCTCGGTTGGCCTTGTGGTCTATGGTCGCAGTGCAAAGGCAAGAGCCGCACTGCAAGACAAGCTCCAAGAGCTGCAGGTTACCTTAGAAAACGCCCATGCGGAGAGACGCAGCCTCAAGGCTGAAATTGCGCAACTGTCGAGCTCGCTCAAAGCAGCCGAGTCACAACTTGCTGCTATTACCGGTCAGTGCAATGATCTACAACGGCAGGTCAAAGAACTCACTGGCGCTACGGAGCAGTTCAGAAGTCACGTGAAAGCGCTTACGGAGTCCGCACAGCAGCTCCAGGAGCATGCCGAGGCCGTCACCCAGGAACGTGACCGCTTGGCCGAGCAGGTTCGCACGCTTGGGCAATCAAACGCTGAGATGGAGCAGACCGTCGCGGGACTAACTCAATCACGTGACCGGTTGCAGCAGACGGTGAGCACGTTGACTCAGTCGCGCGATCAGATGAAAGACCGCCTGGACGAAGTCGGCATCGCGCGAGACGCACTGCAAAGACAGCTCTCGATGTTCACCCAGGACCAAGCTGAGCTGCAGCAGAGTATCAAGGAGCTGACCGAGCGCTGGGGCGCAGCCCTTGCCGGTATGAGTAACATCCGAGTGCACATACGGCTGTTGGCCGTCCCGGAGTTGGTTGTATCCAGCGAATGAAAGAGCGCCATATTTGGGAAACCTACCCGGCCCATTATTCTTTTGCGGCTCTGTCAACCCAACTTGCAGATCGTAGATACAGGCTATAGCAACTCCAAAACTGACCGGCGGACTTTCTCGGCCATCTGAATTGCCTGTTGAGCATCGCTGCTGGTCACATCAGGGAAATCGCCCGGATACCGGACATCCACACCATAATTTGTAAGGACAATGACATCGCGCAAAGACTCGGATAGTTTCTTGTGTGTCGGGGCAATCAGGTCAAGAAGTTCACCAATATCGTGCGTTTTCGGAAACTCGACCTGATGATAAGTCAAAAATGCCTTCAGATATTTCTCTGCGGCCTGCTGTGAATGAAAACAAACCGTAGATAGAAAAGACGCCCCATAAGTGATAAGAGACTTGGCGGCGTTGAAATCTTCTTCCGCTTTCGACAGCCATTGGCGCACAAATTCATCTCTTATTTTATCAGGCGGCTTCATATATTACCTTGCCATACTTGTTGGCTGGATAAGCAATACCGCCAACAACATTCTTGGTCTCCTCGAACCGTTCAGTAGCCATAACGATAATATCGAAAGGATAGCCCAGCCCGCGCACCGCCTGGCGGATACGAACGCTTTCTTCGCGGGTGTCACCCGGAGAAGATTCGAGCACCAGCAGGTCAACATCACTGTCTTTGGACGTCTGGCCGGTCGCGGCGGAACCAAACATGATTATTCGCTGCGGCTCGGCTACGCTCAAAATGCGTTTGATGATTTCACTAACAAGCGCTTGACTTATTGCCATAAATACCTCACAACCTGCCCTGAGCGAAGTCGAAGGGACATCCCAAGCTGCTGAGTATTATCTAAATACTCTTGTTTCTTGTCAAATATTTATCTGCCCGCGTACCCGTGTAGCTGGTGACTCGTCCCTTCATTGTGCTGAATTGTTTAGCCCTGCCATGAATGGCAGGATTATCTTTTTGTCGAAGGATATGGCAGGGTCCTTATGTAGGTAATAGGCTGTCCTTGCACGCCGAGAAAATATTTTCCTTGATTTTTAGGCGAAATCAGCGCATAATCATATTG
>CAZPJZ010000159.1:5382-5783 GCA_964586995.1 uncultured Pirellulales bacterium
CCTTCATTGTGCTGAATTGTTTAGCCCTGCCATTTATTGCAGGGTCCTTATGCAGGTGGTGGGGTATCCTTGCACGCCGATAGAATAGTTTTTTCTTGATTTTTAGCCGAAATGAGTGCATAATTATATTGTTTCAAGTAGCGTTGGAAAAATGAAAGGAGGAGCCAAAATGAGACGGCAAGCAATTGTTTTATCAGCAGCCACACTACTGCTGGCTATTATGATGGTCGGCCCCTTATACGCAGACATGACGTATTACATAACCGAAATCGAGGCATTGCCTGGTGCTGTTCTCGGTGGGGCGGGAGCCATCAACAACAACGGACAGGTTGTCGGCTACTGCACTTTTTCTGATGGAAGAGAGCGTGCGTTCCTTTGGCAGAACCACACATTGGTAGACC
>CAZPJZ010000160.1:0-5773 GCA_964586995.1 uncultured Pirellulales bacterium
AATCACGTGGCCTTCAATTGCCTTTTTCTCCGATTTTGCGTCGCAGGATTCCGACTGCTCTCTGCAGGCGTTTTCTGAAAGCCGCCACCGAGCAGCCCAGCTTCCGGGCAGCCTGTTTTACCGATAGTCCTTCAACCAACCTCACTTCCACCGCTTCATAGGCTTTAGGGGGCAGGACGCCTTTGAGGTTCTTGAGGATTTTCTTGACCTGCCGGCGGGAAAGCATGCTGCCTTCACGGCGATACGGTTCAGTTTTCGACAAAACGTCGGACTGCTTGATTAAATCAATGGAAATCGTCCTGATGGTATGTGCTTGACGGCGTAAATGCCTGCGAATCACGTTCCTGGCGATACCGCGCAGGTATGCTTGGACGCTTGCGCGGCCATCATAATGGGCTGCGCCCCTGCAAAGCCGGACAAATACCTCTTCGGCCAGATCCTCGACATCGGGAACCGGGCCAATGCGGGAGGTGATATAATGCCTGGTTTCGGCAAAGTATTTAGCGTAGAGAATGGCGGCGGCACGTTTATCGTGATGGCAGACGGCCCGCTGCAGTATAGACCTCTCACTGATCGCTGCCGACCTTGAGCAAGCGCACTTCCGCCCGGCCTTTGCAGGACGGCGTACCATGTCCGGCTCCTACTGTCTCGCGGCCAGTCTCTCCGGATTTGGGTACTCTTGCCCATTGTTCTATATATGAGGCGTTTGTCAACGGCTAAATGTTGATTACATTTTGGAAGAAATTCTTTATATGAAGGAGGTTGTAAGTGACGGGCCCTTGCGTGCGGTTTGTGAGCCGGGCAGCCTGTAGTCAACAGTTCGATTAAGGCGCGGTGGCACAGGCGCTTAGATGTTCCAGTCCTTGGCGTGGCCGATGAAGCGGTATTGCAGGATCATGCCCAGGACCATAGGCGCCAGCAGGATGACAGGCAGGAACCAACGCTGCTGGAACACGAGCTGTTCCAGTTTTGCCTGGGAGCCCATGTACTGGTAGGTGACGGCCAGGATTCCGACGACCAGTAATCCGCTGCCGCCCAGGCTGGTAAAGAGCATGACGGCTGCTTTGAATACGATAAAGGAGATCATGCCGCCGGCGATGAGGCCGACCAGTCCGCCGGCCCAGATGTACTGCTGGGGCAGTCCCAGCGCCAGCCAGCCGCCGCCGGTCAATATTCCCCCGGCCACAGCCCCCAGGATACTGACGCCCCAACGCATCAGCGGAATAGACAGGACCGCAAGAAGTGCCGTCGCTATCAGCGCCAGCCAGATGACGTTGCCGCCGATCAGTGTTTTATTCACCCACACCCCGAGGAACAGACCGAGCAAACCAAAGCATATCGTTACGAGAATCTTGAAGACGCGCCAGCCGTAGAAGAGGCAAACTGCCCCGAACGCGATAAAGGTCAGCGCTTCGACCAGGTTCAACGACGTGACGTGCTTCCAGATCGCATCCATGGGGATGATTTCATTTTTGGATGCCCTTGCACCGGCCGTCATCGCCGCCTGGGCAAGGATAATGATACAATCCATAACATTCTCCCTGATTCTCTTGGTGTCCGGCCCTACGCCTGGGCACGAACCTTCGCCAATCCTGCCGGAGCCGCTTATTCACCGCGCCAGCCCAGCCTTTTATGCTCCGGCTCTTCTTTATCCTTATCTGCTTCTTTTCCTTTGGCGGAGCGTTTGTCCCGCCGGCAACAAAGTAGCAACTGCTCGACGGTGCCGAAGGCAGCCATGCCCGCAAACACCGCCGCATAGAAGGGACTTCTCATGGTGATTCTGCTGATGGGGGCGGCCCCCTTATATAACATCAGCAGGATCAGGCCGGCAAAAATAAGGCTCGTTCCCAACACCGCACAGCATAATGCCCAGACCAAACGCCGCAGCCACAAAGCGGCCACGATGGAGGCGGCCATCGCCGCCGCCAGAATCGCCCAGCTATGTGCGGGCATTTCAGAACAGATGCGTTTTATTGCCTGGCCGAGATTTACGGCGTATGCCTTGGTCGATTCTATGCTGTGGTGGACGGTCGCGGTTTGGCCCTGCGGGGACGTGCCGGCTGGATGGCCGGGGCCCGCTGTGTTTGTGGGCTGCATGTGCGGCCAGGCCAAAACCGTGAAACTAACGACGGTCGCCAGTATGACGGCCAGTACAACGAGGAATAGTCTCTCAAAGATAATGGCAGCCAATGCCGCCAAACCGGCCAGGATCGCGGCTGCGGCCAGGTTTCGGCCAATCAAAAAGAATCCACAAACCCCGCCGGCCGTTGCCCCGGCGGCGCCAAGCAACAGTTTTCGAAAGCCCAGCCCGCCAAGCCAGACGAACAGCCCGATTACAACCGCTGCCAGTCCGGGCACGATCAGAACCAGCGGAGCAAACCGTGCCGCCGCCTGCTCAAAATCCTGCAAAATTCCAAGCATAATCGCTCTGCGCAATGTTTGAGCGCAAAGGCTCTACGCACCTTCGCTGCTTTTAATACTTATCGGCCTATAAGGAGGATTTTCGTTAGATGATTGGGTATTTCACCAATTAGCAAGGGCAAAAAGGCCAGTATGCCAGCAACCCGACCATGAGATGTCTATGACAGGTTATTTTTCGTGCGAAGGGTTCCAGCCGCCCGGATGCGTGCGTCCATCCGCGTCAATGAAACCGTACGGCCTGCCCGTTTTCTTGCTAAGGATTTCTGCTGCCAGGCTGCGGATGTGGTAAAACGCGACTATTTTGTCTTTGCCGTGGAAACTCACTTTGGCCTGACTCTCGCGGACAATCCGGCGCAGCACCGGCACTAGTTCGGATGCGAAGATATCCTCGAGCGCGCTAATCGCTTGTTCGGGAATATTACACTGGAAGGATTCTGTATCTTCTTTGGTCGCCAAATCCAACCGCCGTGAAGCTTGCGCAATCCAGACCTTCCTGGCTAATGCAGCTCGTCGCTGGATCATCTCATTACCGTCGCGTGCTTCGGGCGATGGCTGGGCACTGGCGGTGATCACGAACCAGCCTCGGACGGCTCTCGAAACAGCCGCTATTTCAGCGTAGTAGTCCTTTATTGAATCATCCCCCATTTCGCCGGCCATTCGAGACGCCGCATCGCTGAGTTCCTCCAGCCATTGGAGGTCTGTTATTCTTCCCAGGTCTATGAACCTTGTTAATGCATGGAAGGCCTCTTTTGTGCCCATCCCTTCGAGCGTGCTTATGGCGCGCTGCCGAGTATATTCCTGCCGGTCTTTTACAAAAGCAGCGACCGCCTTGACAGTCTTTCTATCGTGCAGCCATTGTGCCAGTTCCAGCGACTCGGGCAAAGCCCTTCGCACAATCGCTGCATTGCGGTCGTAGTCTTTTCCCAGCCTTGCCAAGGCTGCTGCAATGCTCAGGTGTTCCGTTTGCCCCAATCCTTCCCGGCTTTGCAGGTTCTCAAGGGCCGGCAGTGCTCGTTTGTCGCCTATCGCGCCCATCGCCGCCGCTATAGTTCCTACGGGCGCATCAGCCAGTGCGGAAGCTTTTATTAGGGTAGGTATCGCGTCATAGTATTTGATGCCACCGAGCGCTCTGGCTGCGGCCTCTCCGACGCGGGCGTCTTCGGAGTTCAGAAGTGCCTCGCTGAGCGCCTGACCTGCTTCTTCGCCGCCGATCTGGCCTAAGAATTTCGCCGCTGCACTTGGGGCATACGAGCCGAAAGGCTTGTGCTTTCGCTGAGTGAGCACGATACTGCTGTAAAGAAACGCTCTTGTTTTTTGGGGAATCGTTTGTGGCTTGGCATGAGAAGTACTTCCTACAAAATACTCCTGCTCAAAATCACCCAGCGCTGGTAAGAATGATAGTACCTGCTCAACGGTCTGCTTTTCGGGTTCAGCTTGTAGTAGTGCCAGCATCGCCATTCTTAGAGCATAACCGCGTCTTCCTACCAGTTGTGTTCCTGCTTCACGGCTCAATTGTCGCTTGATGTATTGGCGCAGGACTTTGGCAGGTTCGGCCCCACCGATTTGCCCCAGCGCCTCGACCGCAACCAGCGTCCGCTCGTTGTTCTGCTCATCTTCGAAGCGAAGCGCCCACTCAATGTCCGGTACTGCCTGCGTGCCTAACTCGACCAGCGGTTGAACCCATGTGGTGTGTCTGTATTCATTGCTAATCATCCCTGGACGAGCCTGATTGAGGATATCAGCCGCCGGCCTATCGAACGGCATACTATCTCGATCAATGGCAGCCAATGCCTTGCGCACAGCATACCATGTGTCGTAGCTCTGATAGTTCGCCTCCAGAGCCTTTCTAACTTGCTGTAACTGGTCGTACGCTGCTTTATCACCTATTTGACCCAGACAACGTACCGCCGCTGCGTAGAAACGCCACCAATCCGGGCTTATCTTCTGGTCCGCGCGTATTCGGGTCAACAAAGCGACAATCTCCGGGGGTGCCTTCGAAGAGAGTTTGCCGAGAGATTCCAGCATGGCTACTAAAGACCAGGTGCGAAATTCAGCTTGGTCCGTCTCGGGCAGGCTATTTATTACCGCTGCCACCAACTGCGGCACGTGCTTGTCATCACCGATCTTTGCCAGACCCTCTGCTGCGTACATTCGAACATTGCCGACGGAGTCAGTTAATGCGCTTACCAATGCCTCGGCACTGCGCTTATCCGCCAGCCGGGCCAATTGCTGGGCGGCATAGGTTCTAACCCCGTCATCCTCATCTTTAAGTAAATCCACCAGCGCCGGTACAACGCGAGGGTCATCTATGCGTGCAAAAGTGGGTATCGCCTCAGCCCGCTGGTAGGCATTGCCGGTGCGAATCAGATGCAACAGCTCTTCAAAAGTGCTTTGCCTCGGAGTCTTGTCTTTAGGCTGTGCCTCGCAGAGCCGGGTAACGGGAGAGAGAAGAAGCAGTGCTATGAGCAACGGTCGCTTTAGAAATGCCATTTTCGGCCCTCACTAAAAATGCCCCCACCGCCTCATTATCAAACACTCACGTGGAAGAGCAAAGTAAAAAGCCTGTAAAATCCGCACCCAAATGGCAGTTACGTGGCTCACTGCGGATGAGAGGAGTCGAACCTCCACGGGCGTTAAGCCCACAAGCTCCTGAAGCTTGCGCGTCTGCCAATTCCGCCACATCCGCGGCAGGCACAATTATCCAGGATTTCAGCGCCACCGTCAAGGATTTTTGTTGGAAATCCGGCAAATAAGCCAATCGCTGGCGATTTGGGCCTGGGGAAGCCGCTGGCCGCGCCGGCGGACATTATCCTTGACAGCACCGAGCCGTTCTGTAAACATCAGATTCACAAAGCAGAGGTAATAGCCGCAGCGTTATAGGGTAAAACTATGGGCCGTTATGAGTACAAGACCCTGCCAGATCCTGATTATCAGTCGAGCGAGCCTTTTGCCGTCTGCCCCCGGCTGGACCGGATAAAGGTCTATCACCGAAATGCCCGGCGAATGGAGCAGGCGGGCCTGGCAGCCCCTTATGATCTGGAGTCTCAGACGTGGGATGTCACGGACCCAAACATCTCAGGGCCCGGTCAGTTAACGCTGTCGTGAGAATAATAGCAATAATGGTAAAATAATAGCGACAGTTGGGGAGGTTGATGTTACGTAGAGAGCATAAGCACTATTCGGGTGCTGAGATGAAAAATGTGATCGCAATTATGAGACTGTGTCACGTGACGTGTGCGATTGTTCTTGTGATGACGTTGACGGTGGTGACCGACTTGGGCTGCGCAACGGATAGCGGCAATGTCCACCGAAGCGCTGCCCCGGCTGAGGTCAAGCTGGAGTTGATCCGGCC
>CAZPJZ010000161.1:0-106 GCA_964586995.1 uncultured Pirellulales bacterium
GGGGGCTGCTTGGCATCATCCACGGTTTCAGCCGGCTCCCGGCGGACCTTACCGATCCCAACGTCTGTGGTGATGTTTACAAGAACGTCTACAGGCCGGGCTTACC
>CAZPJZ010000161.1:116-5768 GCA_964586995.1 uncultured Pirellulales bacterium
GTATGATACCATAACGAATATTGCCGCGCGTTTGACCAATCTTGCGGAACAAAATATTCTGAGCCAGGGTGGCTACATTACCGGCAGCGGCCCGACGAAGACTTACCACGTCCCCCTTGGCGGCTCAGTTACGCCCGAGCCCGAAAGACCTGACCCGAATGGACCGACGGGTCTGGTCGCTGAGGCGCTGGCCGCGGGGATAACGGTCACACCTACAGCGGCGGTCGCACGATATGACGTCTCCGATGATCGCCGTAATCTGGACTCCATTATTGATGGCATCACGGATAACTCATACAACGGGCACAAAGCTTACTGGTCGCGCACCGGCACGCCGCTCGCAGAGGATTGGTACCAACTGAATTTCTCCCAGCCGGTCGAGTTTGACAGCCTCACGTTCTGGCAAGGCGACGTAATCTGGAACAACATCAACACTTACTATAAGCACGACAATCCGCAAGGTGGTTTCTTCGAGGACCTGCGGGTAGAAATCATGCGGGACGGCAAGTTCATAGCACCGGCCAATTTGCAGGTGTCCGGCGACCTTGACCGTTTCCAAATGTATCAGGACGTCACGTTTCGTTTTTCGCCGACCGTTGGTGAAGCCATACGGCTCATCGGTACGCCGGGCGGCAGCTTGGGCTGCACGACAATTATGGAGCTGGAGGTGGGCGGCGATCTGGACACGAACGCTTACGTGACGGCGGTGCAGATTGCGGGCGGCCGGGCCCAGCGCTCGAGCGTTTCTGACGTAACGCTGACGTTCAGCGACCCGGTGACAATCACTCCACGTGACATTCGCATAGTGGGACAAACTTACGGCACAATGCTTGAGGCGCGACAGATTAGCCTCGTATATGACCATTTATCTCGTCGCCTCATCCTTAAATTCGATATGGACGACGATGGTCAATTTGGCGACTCGCTGCCGGACGACACATACCACTTGATGCTCGACTGCCGCTCAATTGTCTGTCCCGGGGGACAAAATCTGTGCGACAACGACGGCGAGCCGGGCGACGGTTTTTACACCGTGAAATTTCACGCCCTGTTTGGTGATGCGGACGGCTCGGCTGCCGTAGACTTCGCGGACTTCTCCCTTCTGGCCTCCACTTGGCTTGAGATTCCAACCGATACGGGCCTCAACTCAAACGCCGACCGCCCGTTCGACTTCTTGGATATGCCAGGCTTTGCCGAGAATTGGCTCAAGAGCTTCTGACCCCCGTGTCGTGCTCGCAGAAGCCGTTAGCCCCCGCTTTCGGCGGGGCTAACAAGGCAGTGCCGGCCTGCCTTTGACCTGTCTCGGTCGCGTGATTTCACCAGGGAACAAAGGCCATTGAGGTTTGCAGCGCAAAGCCGCACGTGCAGCCTGAACTGGCCTCCGGGATAAGGACGAGGCCGCCGGCGGGAATGATGTTGATCCAGCAGCCGGGCCTGCTAACGCTGTTCAGTCGGGTCGGGCCGCCATATGGCCCCAGTTCGTACATCCAGGGGTTGCCTCCTCGCCAGAACAGGCACCGGGCCGAGGCGGAGACACCGCCGCAGCCGTGGCCCCGGCGATCAAATTTCCAGTCCGGAACCCTCACGCCGGTCCTGAGGTTATAGGCGTAAGGCCAGGCGAATACTGTGTCACCAACTATCGTCGGGCAGCGGTTATATTCACCATGGGCGCCATCGGTCGGCAGGCCGCTATCGTGGTCGGTGTTCCAAAGAATCTCCCCTGTTTGTGCATCAAAGGCGTAATAGTAATACCGGACGCAACCCTCAGCGAGCTTTGAT
Organism: uncultured Pirellulales bacterium; assembly: GCA_964586995.1. Lineage (GTDB taxonomy): Bacteria > Planctomycetota > Phycisphaerae > Sedimentisphaerales > Anaerobacaceae > JAFNGF01. Next base: position 1,896 of record CAZPJZ010000161.1, read on the forward strand.
CCGCTTAATAGCAGCACATCCTTAGCGTAATTCAGATAGACTGGCTCCTCTAAATTGCTCACATCGAGTTTTTTCCTGTAAATGACCTGTCCGGTTTCGGCATCCAGAGCGACCAGGTGCTGCTCACCGCCGTCGAAAAGTTCCTTCACCGGCATCCTGCCGAGCTTGTCGGCCAGGGCCTTCGGGCTATGAGTCTGGACAAAGCACATTCGCCCGCCGCCGACGGCAATGGTCGTATTCAAAATGAGACCGTCCTTGTAATTCCACAGCGGCGTGCCCGTGTCTTTCTGCATCGCGAACAGGTAATCGCTCAGGACGAGCTTCATGTTTCTGTGCCACAGTGCATAATCAGCCTCATAGCTTGTCTCGGTGTATGATGCTCCTTTTTTGCGCGCACTGCCAAATAGCACATTGCCGCTGTAGGCGGTGTAGCCCCATTGGCGAGGCTCGTTCTCTACGAGCTGAGGCATCGTGTACGCAGGATGCCGCTGACCGGTCTGGACATCGAAGCGGTGGCACTTGTCCTCGGCCACAACGTACAGAAATCGCTCGTCTACAGCCATGCTTCCGCAGTCCAGGAACACGCCGAGCCGTCTCGAATTGGGAATTTGGACTTCCCACAGAATCGTTCCATTATAGGCGTCTACCGCGAATACGATGCAGTCGCCCGGCACAAAAAGGCGCCCATCTTTGAATAGCGGAGGAACATTGCGGTGATGCCGGTCAATCATCTGTCTCGGCCCTGGTCGACCAAACCATTGCAGGGACATGCGGCCTTTGACTAATTCATCCCCGCTGCATGCGGTATTACCCGGCTCGGCATACGTGTGCGTCCACTCGCCGGCGCCTTCCAGCCTATCGCGCAGCGCCCATGCTAAGACGACCTTGTCGCCCTTGTGCACGTTCCAACCCGTAATAGAATTTCCGCTCCACTTCTTGAGCTTGTCCCGGTCATACTTATCGGCGGGCAAAGCCAGAGCAATGGCTCCGCCACAAGGCCTGACCAACTCGAAGATTTGTGCCGCCGAAGCTGGAAGCTGGCCCGTGGCCAAAGTCTTGTCCGACACAATCAGGTTCGCGACGTATTTCGTGTAGGGCAGTTCCGTCCCGCCGCCGTGTTGAACGACAACTCTGCCGTAGAGTCCTGCTCTGTCGATTGCTTTTCGGGCCGCAGCGACTTTTCCGCCATCCTGCTCAACACCGACGATTTTCAAATCGGTCAGTCCGGCCAGCTCGTGCGCCAGCCGTCCCTCGCCGCAACCCAGGATGAGGCAGTAGCCTTTTTGGATTTGGGTCCCTTCTACTATGTGCTTGGCCGCTTCGGCGTAAACGCTCGTCAAATCGTCAAGTGGATAAGGATCGACAGTTGGTTTCTTTGCTGTCACTCGCGAGGTGCGCTGTACGTTGTTGCGGAAGCAATGTATGTAGCCTTTGTGTGTGCTGACGTACAGGCCGCCGTTTATCACACTCAAGCCGAACGCCTTGCCTGTAACAGGTGCGCTCCAGATTTCTTTGCCGTTGCTGCTGCTGTATGCAACCACCTTGTTGTCCCCGCCGGCAAACAGAACGTCGCCTGACATGATCATCGAGTAGGGACATTCGCACTTAACTGTCCACAAGTAACAATCCTTCAATTGTCTTGATAAGGCCTGAATCTCTACCGAAAGCTTGCGCAAGTCTTTGCGGAGCTGCTCAGCTTCCGGTGTATTCGCACCCAGCTTCTTAAGCTGTTCCTCGATCTTCTTGTGCTGGCTGCTCAGGTTATTCTTCTGGCGGGAAAGCTCAAGATACCGGGTGCGAGCAAATGCCGAAAGTTCGGTTTCAGACTGCATGTAGGCTATTGACCCATCTACTAACATCCTCAGGCCGCCAAACGCTGCGATTTTATCTTTGGTCTTAACATCGCTGGCGCTGATTTCTTTCGGGCCTCGACCAGGACCGCTGACCAGCACGTCCTCCGTCAACAGCGCATACGCCCCGCCCGCGGTGGGTAGCTCGCCCAGAAATCTGCCGTCTGCGCGGGCAAATATTGCCGGGCTTGTCTGTCCGGTGGGCACGTATAGCCGGTCATCCGAGGCCAATATGTAACCCTGCGGCGAAACACTTATCTTCTCTTTCCATATCACTGACCCGTCTTGGCTGTCCATCGCCAGCAGGAACGTGCCCTGGTTCGGGAACAATCCGGCCGCAAAATAAAGTGTCCCCGCATCCACAACCAAGCCGGTTCGTACCGGCCACAGCGATATTATTCGCCCGTTACCCGGGACCATGCGAGCCTGGTCGCAGGCTTCATATTTCCATATCAGCGAGCCTGTGTTTGCCGACAGACAGTAGACGCGTCCGTCATCGGAACCAACGTACAGTCTGTTGCCGGAGATAGTGGGAGCCAGCCTCACCGGTCCTTCCGTGAAGAATGTCCAGCGCTGCCGGCCGGTCATCGCATCCAGCGCGTAGACCTTGTCAACTGCGGATGAGCCGAAGTACAGGCTGTCGCCGACGCCAACCACGTGGAATGTGCGGTCGTATGTTACCGTTGCCCGCAGGTTTTCGTGATGATGCCAGAAATCCTGCTTTGCCGGTCCCGGCCATGCGGGCTGGGGCTCATGCGGTGATTGGAAGACCCAACACTCCGCAAGCGGCAGTTCCAGTCGCTCACGCGTGACGCCGCTGCGGTGATTATCGTGCATGAACGTGGGCCAATCCTGCGCGTTGGCCGAACCGGAGAAGATCACAGCCACAAGATAAAGGGCAGATGCAACGGCACGTTTGTCCATCCAGCAGTTCCTATCTGAAACGTTCGAATGAGAGTGGTGGGAATCGAACCCACGACCTACGGCTTAAAAGGCCGTTGCTCTACCGACCTGAGCTACACTCCCGCAAATCACTAACTCTTGCATTATCAACTACTTGCACGTTGTATTCTGGCTGTCTGTTGTCCTGATTAGGCCCAAAATCGGGCAAAAAGGTCATTTTACGGTCAGTCGTGTCGCCAGCCCTGTCGAGTAGGCCCTCTGTGACCTTTGCAACGTCGTTCAGGTGGGTCTCATCGACCGTACTGTAGAAACGGTCACTTGTCTCGATACTGCTATGTCCTGCAAGCGCTTTCACGATGTTCATTGGAACATGATTCTGCCAGTTTTGCAAGCAGCATTTTCTTAGGATATGGACCGTTAAGACTTTGTCCAAGATTTCAATACCAGCCTGCCGAACGCGTTGAAGTACGTCAGCATGGCCATTCCACCTTTTAGAAACGATAGATTGTTTCGGAACGAGGTCGGTTCGCCCATCGCGCTGACGTCAGCCGAAACGCGCGGAAGCCAGACATTGAATAAAAACCCTGTCGGGTCTTCGATTAGCTGGTCGTATTCATCCGGCTTCATAAACGCCTCTTCTTCGGGCGGCTCGATGTACTGAAAGCCAGTAGTCGGCGGGATGCTGATGCGGGGCACGCCATAATATTTTAGCCCGATCGCTTCTGTAAGCCCCGTCCAGACGTAGACCATATTGCTGACGACAGCGTCCCAGTCGAATTCCGCTGCGCACTTACGCGCGGCGGCGAACGCCTTCTCGTAATCGTGCGTCACCTTCTGGCAGGTATATCCTGCGTACTTGGCGGTGAATTCCACCACAAATGGCCGAATGGGAATCATGTCCGGCTTTTCATTCCGCATCGCCGTGACATATCGTTTCATCCGCTCCTGATAGAGCTTTTCCATGTCGTTTGCCATAGGTATCTCCAGCTTGCTCATGCTATCTCGATCACTTTCAGCCTCCTGCGAGCCGTTAGCCAACACTATGAGCACAGCATACCTCTACTGCCTCGTAACATTTGAATTTATATGTATCCCAATATTGTCATACCTGCGAAAGCAG
>CAZPJZ010000162.1:0-5758 GCA_964586995.1 uncultured Pirellulales bacterium
TGGCCGATAGGCTCCGGGGAATTGTGGTCCGTCCGGAACGATAAGAAATTGTCGGCCCAGCAGCGGGCCGCGGCCGTACCGAAGCTCCGCGCCGATCGCCCGGTGGGGCAGTGGAACTCATTTGACATCACGGTGATCGGTGATCGCGTCTCGGTCATGCTGAACGGCAAGATTGTCATCGAGAATGCCCAGATACCGGACATGCCGCAGCGCGGTCCTATCGGCCTGCAGCATCACGGCGGCATAGACAAGAAAACGGGCGACCATGGCCCGGCCTCCAGTCTGATTCAGTTCCGTAACATCTGGATCAACCGGCGTCCGGGAAAGTAGGAAAATCACGGGCCGAAGTATTGGCCGAGCCGCAGCCGCAAGGCCCATCCAGCCGTCGTGCGTGATGCGTCGTCCTGGGGACTCCTTGCGGAGTGCGCAGAACGCAATACGCGATGCGACAGAGCACCCGGCACTTATTGGTCCTTCAACCAGACGGCCGAACCAATAGTCCCACGACCGCCGGCGCGGCGATCAGCTTGGGCGGAAGCACCGAAACCGCGGTTGCCCCGCGCATAGTTGGGAATTGCCGTCAGCGCGGAACCGTCTGCCCAGGCGCCCTTGATGATCATCACGCCGCCCAGCAAATCGCCCCTCCACTCGGTGGTTAAAACGGACTCTGGATGGAGGACCTTGCTGATGTCCTGATCAACCTGCTCGACGTTGTAGATCAGCGGACCATACCGCAGGGCCACCTGGCCGGTCGTTGCAGCAATTTTGTCGCTGCCTTTGATCCTCTGAACCTTCATTGGCAGCACCAGGTCGATCCTGTCGCCGGCTTTCCAGTTCCGCCCGATCACGGCATAACCCTTTTCAATCGGTGGAGTGATCGCAGAGCCGTTGACCGAGACCGAAGTGATACCATCTGATTCCGGCGTGCCGGCATAGAGGTCGCTAACACTGCGGTTCGGCAGGCGGACCCTGACGCTGAAGTTCTTTTGCACCTGCGGATTGACGGTGATGGAAACCTTGCCGCTCCAGGGATAGTCCGTGACCTGAACCATCTGGACATCGGTGCCGGCAACATCTTCGACGGTCACTGTGCTGCCGATGAAGAGGTTCACATATATGCTGTCAGCGCTCTTGAGGGACCCCGCTCCGCGGGAAACCACATACGTCCAGGTTGGCAGCATCAGCAGGGTCCTGGGAATGTTGCCCACGCAGCAGGGACAGACGTGCCAGTCATAGCGAGGGCCGCGGCAGTCCAACGGATTCTGGTAATAGAAGTTCTTCCCCGCCAGATCGATGGAGCCCAAAAGGGCGTTGTAGAGCGTCTCTTCATAAAGGTCCGCATACTTTGCATCGTGGTTCATCAAGTTCAATTTGTGCTGGAAGAAGATTTCGCCGCAACTGGAGCAGGATTCGCAGTAGGCATTGTGGCGCAGTGAGTAGTCCGGACCAAAGCCTTCGGAGGTCTCTCCGCTGCCCACCCCGCCGGTGACGTAGTACTTCCGGTTGACAATGCTATCCCAGAGCGACATGACGGCACTCTGGTAGTCGATATCAGATGTTTCGATGGCGACATCGGCCATGCCCGCGTAGGAATAGACGGCGCGTACGGCGTGCCCGAGCGCCTCATACTGCTGGACGACCGGCAGATGGCTCTGGTCATATTCGCTGCCATCCTTGCGGCAGTCCAATAGGAACTTGGCCAACTGGATGTACTTATCGCCTTTGCCCGCGCCTTCTACCTTGTTCACAAATCGTCCGAAGCGTACCAGCGCAATCTCCATAGCCTGATGGCCGTCATACCACTGCTTCTTTGGGGGCGGGCCGATGTTATCATCCCAGCAATCGGCGAGCTTCTTGGCCGCATTGTACAACCGCACATCTTTTCCCTTAGTCATAACGTGATGAGCAACGGCCGCCTCCAGAAAATACCCGGCGACGTACCCCTCATGATCCGCTCTGTACCTTGGCGACCAGCGCTGGCGGTCGCTCAGCGTAAAGGCCGTCTGGAGGTAGCCATCAGGTTCCTGGGCGGCCAGGATTTTGGGAATCCAGTCCTGCAGTGTTGCCTTCATGGCATTCTGGGCCTCGATGATCTCTTGATCGCCCGCGGGATCGACCATCAGGGCGACGCAGATTGACTCAATCGTGTTGTAAACCCAGGCGTTAGAGAAGACGTAGCCCCGGTGGCGCCCGTGGGGCTTGCCGGCCAATTTGTTGGCCGCGTCGATGAAGTTGTTTATGCCGCCTTCCCTCAACTCCGGGTCGGAAATCTTGCTAATACAGTGCGGAATCCAGTTCACGATAAGGGCCTTGGCTCTACTGCTCCACAGGGGATTGTCGATCTTGTAGTAGCTGGTGTCGACCGGATCCAGATGGGTCGCGGGCGGAGATGGAACCACCTTGACGGTTAGCGTGGACGACGAGCTCAATGGGCCTTTGCTGGCCGTCAATTCGAGGACGTAATCGCCCACGGCGGAGAAAGTCGCCGTCGTTACCGGGGTATCGGCGTTTTCAAAAGTGACCGTACCGGGACCCGATGTCTTGCTCCAGGCAACTTTCGGTAACGTGCCTTTGCCGGCCAATGTTTTTACTGCTCCACTGAGATAAGTTTTGCCTCCCAGCACGACCACGCGATCGACTCCTGCCTCCACCGAAGGCGGAAAGTCGGGCGACTTACCTGAGTCATAAACCTTCCATTCCAGGATGCCGGTCGAGTAGGTACCAGCCGAATCTATCTCGAGTCTCAGTTTGGACGTGGTGACTTCGTCAAAGGTAGTCGTGTTGTATTGATCCTCCGCTACGCCCAGGCCTGACGGATTGCTTACCGGGACAAAACCACCGCCATCCCAGTACAGCAATCGACAGGCATTGGGCAGACGCACGCCGCGGCGGTCATCCCACCAGTAGACGTCGATCTTACCGGTGCTGATGGGCTGACTCCAGTCATACTGCACCCATTGGGTGCCCGTTCTATTCCAGTTGCCGTAGGATCCCCGGCTTCTATCGCGTGAGCTTTGAGGCTCATGCTCATCATTAAGCGCCGCCAGCGTCGTATCTCCGGAGACATAAGAGCTGGAGGGCGTCGCCACGACGGCAAGATTAACCCGCCAGACGTAAGGCGGGTGAACGCGCTGGGTTTGGCCATCCCTTACAGGAGGACCTTCTGCAGTGTATTCGGCCTGTTTCTGCTGCCATTCGGGCTGGGTGAGCAGGTCCCAGTACACCGCGTAGGTACGCCGATGCAGACGGTAGAAGGGCACAAAATTTACATCGCTCGGCTGCCCGACTCCGTCGGTGCGAAATTGGCCTGGGTAGTCGCCAACAGGTTTTAGCCACTCTGCCACCGGCCGCTCGGCTGCAACGAAAACCGGCGCCCTCGCCCCCGCTTTCGCGGGGGGGGCGTCCTTTCCGCGCGGCCTCTGGGTCTCGGGGCCCAAATCTCCAGCCAGCACCAGCGGTCCCCACATAATGGCAACGCGACGCGGATTGTCGGGCAATGGCTCCAGCCGAAGCGTTTTGGGCAGAGTTAGATGCACGGTGTCGCCGCTCTTCCAGGTTCGGTTCAGTGCCACGTATGAGCCGGGCCTTTGCCTGGGCCGGTCGGCAAGGCGCCGTCCCGACTCGGGGACACCACGAAAAGGATCAATCACGTCCTCGGATACAGCCTCGCCGTTGACCTTGACGGCAAAACCATCGCCCGCCCAGTAGGGACGCCGCAGTGCCAAAGTGAATTCCCTGGGCGACTGAAGCGATAGCTTGAGCGTCGCCAAATCCCCCTCGGGCAAATTAGTATCCATGACAAGCTTCACACCGGCGGCGGCCCAGTCTGCGGTGGACGGCGCATACAGATTCACCCAAAGTGTATCGCCGGATTCATAGTAAATCCCGTCCCCGTGCAGCGCGTGGCTCTCCATCCCGGTGCCCACGCAGCAGGTGAAGCTGCGGAACATCTGCTGGTATTCGCGCTGCACGCCACGGCCAACCGGCACCATATAGCAGGTCCGCCCATCTTCGGGATCGATTGACGCCAGAATATGATTGAACAGGGCCCGTTCGTGGAAGTCGGCGTAATGGGCATCGGGCCGCAGCGCGAAAAGCCGGCGGGTCAGCTTGAGCATGTTATAAACGTTGCAGGTCTCGGCTGTGCGCCCGTCAATATGGTCGCTCAACACGTCGGGCGGGCCAAAATATTCGTCCTTGCCATGGCCGCCCGTGGCGAAGCTGTGGTGCTGCACCACGCTGTCCCAGAAGAAGCTTGCCGCGATGATGTCACCTGCATCCCCCGCGCACGCGAAGCGGTCCGCAGAGCCGATGAGCTTGGGCACCTGCGTATTGCCGTGCTTACCCGGCAGGATGTCCTGGTGGCGTTTGAGCGGCTCGACAAGCGAGCGATGCTCGAACTTGTAGGAAAGGTCCAGCCAGCGTTTGTCGCCGGTATCGGCGTACAGGTCGACCAGGACTTCATTCATACCGCCGAACTCGGTGTTCAGCATTAGCTGTACCTGGGCGTCCGTGAGCCTGGCAAGAATCCCCTCCGCCCATTCGGCAAACTTGATCTCGATGTCCAGCGCCGTGCGGTTGCCGGTGTAGCGGTAGGCGTCCCGCAGGCCGGCGTACATCTTGTGCAGGACGTACCACGGCGCCCATAGGCCATTGAGGTCGAAGCCGCTGGAACGGATGTTGCCTTGGGCCACCGCGTTGAAGCACTCCCTGCCGCCCTCCAAGGCGCTGAGGTAGCCGTCGCCGTGCTTGTCCTGGATCTCCTTCAACTCATTGACGATGTAGTCCGCCCGCTGCTTGAAACGCGCATCGCTCGTGGCGGCCCACATCAAACTCACCGCGGAAAGGTAATGTCCTGCGATGTGGCCCGTGAGATTCCGTCCGCCGCCGTCCCAGCCGCCATAAGGTTCGGCCTTGTTAGGGCTAAGAGAGGCGCGCTGGCGATAATACGCCAACATGCGATCAGGTTCCAGCTCAAGCAGATACTTGGCATCCAGGTCCTGGGCGTGCTTGAGAGGCCCACCGGTGAGCCGAACCGCCGACAGCGGCAGCGGACGGGCCACATCGGGGATGGTGCTGCCCTCGGTCCCATTTTTAACTGCCGCCGTTGGCCGACGTACCCGCGCCGAAAGGCGGCGGCTAAGAGGGGACGAAGGCTTAATCGCCTCGGCAAAGGCAACACTGGCAAGGATGGTCAAGACGGCCAGCAATACGGCTAAATTCCTTTGCAGCTTCATTTCTCTACCTTTCCTACAAAACATATCAAAAATCAAAGAGTAAAAATCAAAACTTGTCCTGAGCGAAGTCGAAGGATTGTGGAATCGCCCCTAAGGGGCGATGACTTCCTGAATTTTGCTTTTTGCATTTTAATTTTTGAACTTTGTTCTGATTGTCTCCAGCTTTTCCATTAATGAATCGAGTTTTATAGTAGTCTTATAAGGCAGCACATTCTGCCCGACATCGGCGCCTTCTCGCAGGGACTTCTCCGGCACGGCGATCACAATATTGTGATGGCCGAACTGCCTTATTGTCTGGCGCTTGGCGGCCAGATACTGCGGCGTCCAGAACCCGACGATCTCCAGATGGACCTGTGTACCATCCTGGTGTCTAAACGTAAAATCCGGCACAAAGGTCTTTTGATGCTTATGCAGAATCTCGCCCTCGCGAATAAGCTGCCAGCCATCGCGCTGCGGCCCAAACTTTGCGGCGAGCGATTCTTCCAGAGTGGAATCAAACTCCTGTGGCGAGGGCAGATGAC
>CAZPJZ010000163.1:0-5742 GCA_964586995.1 uncultured Pirellulales bacterium
TTCTCGATTATTGCCGTGCAGGCACCTTTGATATTGACGGCCTTGTTGTGGTAAAAGCCCGTGCTTTTTATGTCCGCTTCTATCTGCCGCAGGTCCGCTTTTGCCCAGTCCCCGGCTGATTTATATTTCTTGAATACGTCCTTGGTTACTATATTGACGCGAACGTCCGTGCACTGGGCCGAGAGAATCGTGGCGATTAGAAGCTCCAGCGGATCTGCAAAATTCAGCGCAATCCTGGCGTCCGGGTAGGTCTTTTTCAATATGGGCCAAATCTTCTTGACGCGTTCAGCGGCCTCGGCCTTATTCACTTTAATCTTTGGCCTGATTGTCTTTGCCATCCTGTCTCCTGTCTGGAAGCTCTGTCAATGCCGTCTTTAGTCCATCGGCAAAAAACATTCCGCGCCACTTAAGTGGCTCCTCATTGCCAGGCACAAATAACATGCTGACCGGCACGCCCGGCTCGTGATAAGCATGTTTCAGGGCCAACGTTGCCGGCGCGTCCCATGCTGTGGTGTCCGCTTTAATTGCCAGGACATCTTTTTGCCGGATTAAACCGACGATGTCGCTGCGGGAATAGACGATTCTCTCCGCCGTCTGGCAGCTCAAACACCAGTCGGCGGTAAACTTGATCAAGACGGGCCGGTCCTGCTCGATAGCCGTCTGCACCGACAGGGCATCATACTCCTGCCAGTCGATTAGGTCATACGCCGGTCGAGGCAAAAACGTCCAGCCGGCGGTAATTGCCAGTGCGGCGGCCGCCCCGCGCACCAGCCATTTACGCGCCGGTCTGGTGCCGTAGCTCACCCAGGCGCCCCACATCCAGGCGCAGAAAGCAAGTACCACGGCGAAATACAGCACGCCGATTCTGCGGGCTTCCGGCAGCGCTGTAAGAAGCTTTACCGCAATAACCAGCAGGACAAACCCGATGCCTTGCTTAAATAGCTCCATCCATCGTCCCGGCTTGGGCAGGCGGTTCACCAAACCGGGCGTAGAAGTCAGAACCGCGTATGGCAGCGCCATGCCGACGCCAATAACCATTATGGCAGCGGTGGCCGGCCGCAGCGGCTGAGATTGTGCCCAGGCAAACGCAGCAGCCAGAATCCCAAAGCTGCAAGGCGTGCTAAGTATCGCCGCTAAAAAGCCCGTGCACACCGCTGCGAAGTAGCCCCTGCCGGAGCCTGATCTAGCTGCAATTGAAGAGGGCACAGGAATCGTGAAGACTCCGAACATAAATAGCGCCAGCAGCACCAGAAGAAGTGTCATCGCCGCGACAAATATGGGGCTGCGAAACTGGTCGCCCCACTGCAGTACCATGCCGAAAAAGACCTGCAAGACGATGTTGGCGGCGGCAAGGAGTGCGAAAAACAGCAGTATTCCCAGACAAAAGGCTAAGCCCAGCGCCGTCGATGCGCCGCGGCTTTGCTTGGCCTGACTGACAATGCGCATCACGATAAGAGGCAGCACCGGCCAAACGCAGGGCATAATATTCAGAGCCAGGCCAGCCAAAAACGCCAGGCCCAGAGCATACCAAAGATGTTGAGTGGACGTCTTACCTGGGCGGTCCGCGTCACCAGGTTCTGCAAGATTGACTTGCTTCCACGATTGTCGCCGGCTCCAGTCAATCTTCGTCGACAGCGTTTTCTCAAAAGGGGCCAGGCAAGCTATGCTCGTACACGCTATGCCGGAAATCTTGACCTGGACGTCACTCTCGCTGATGGCAGCGGTCTGTGCGGCTATTGTTGTCTCAATCGGCACAAAGACAGTAAAGTTGCCGGCATACACCTCGACTTGTTTGCCCAGCGGGTCACGCAAAATGCCCCACGTGGGGAAGACCGCCTTGCCGAAGTCAAATCCTTCGGATTTGGCTTCCACCTGAAGTTCGAAGCCCGGAGCGGGTGCCGTCTCAGGCTTGGCGTAATAGTGCAGATCATTGGTCCCTTCAAATATGACGGCTATGCCGTAGTTTGACTCTGATCGAGCAGGCTCCAGCCGCACAGACGAGAATTCCTTTTCATATCGAGCCAGCTCCACGGCAGCCGTGTCACGATTCACACCCCGGGTGCTCATCGCCTCGCGCGCGTTTTCTGCCCGCGCAGACAGGCACACCGTAAGGATATGTAATGACCAGAATATGGCGGCAGTTTTTCCGCGCATAGTTCCTCGCGTCAGAGGGACAGACACCCAACGTTAGCTTGCCGACTGCTTGGGCTGCTGTTTTTGCTCGGTCTTAGATTGCGTGTTCTTGGCCTGCTCAGCGGCCAACAGGTCGCCCACCGTGGGTTTGCTTAATTGGCCGCCCTGCAAAATGACCTTCACGTCTTCGGCGTCGAGAGTCTCGTACTTCAAGAGGGCTTTGGCTATCCGGTCGAGCTTGTCTTTGTTGGCTTCTATCAGCTCCTTAGCTTTCTTGTATGCTTCGTCGGTAATTCGTTTCACTTCATTATCAATCGCCTCTGCGGTCTTTTCCGAATACTCTCTTTCGCTCGGTATCCCGTATATAATATCGCCGAACGCAAAGTCTGACTCATAGCTGATGAGTCCTAATTGATCGCTCATACCCCAGGTCAGCACCATCTGCCTTGCAATTTTGGTGGCCTGCGTCAGATCCGATTGGGCACCGCTGGATATGTCGTCACAGAATAGTTCTTCCGAAATCCGTCCGCCGAAGCAGACCTGCAGAAGAGCCATGCAGTATCTTTTTGTGAAGATTGTCCGGTCTTTTTCCGGTAATGCAAATGTGGCCCCACCCATTGGTCCGCGGGGGATGATGCTCACCTTATGTAAGGGGTCTGCATCTTTCAGCAAAGACTGAACCAGCGTGTGGCCGGCCTCATGATAGGCGGTAATCTCTTTTTCCTGTTGGTCGATGACGCGGCTCTTCTTGGCCCTGCCCCATCGGACTTTGTCACGCCCTTCCTCCAGGTCGACCATTTCGACGTAGTCTTTGTTCGCCATGGTGGCCATCAAGGCGGCCTCGTTTATGATTGCCGCCAAATCGGCTCCCGTGAACATAGGAGTCCCGCGGGCCAGTCTCTCCATGTCGGCGTCCGGCCCTAACTTGACCTTCTTGGCGTGCACCTTCAAAATGTCCATTCTGCCTTTCAAGTCCGGCAGCGGCACAAAAATCTGGCGGTCGAATCTTCCCGGGCGGGTCAGCGCATTATCCAGAATATCGCCCCGGTTAGTTGCCGCGATCACTATTACCTGGTCGTCGGTCGTAAAGCCATCCATCTCAACCAGAATGGCATTTAGTGTTTGTTCGCGTTCATCGTGTCCGCCGCCGACAAAGCTGGCGCCGCGCTTGCGTCCGATGGCATCGACCTCATCGAGAAAGATGATGCAGGGCGAATTGTCCTTGGCCTGCTTGAACAGGTCGCGCACCCGCGATGCGCCTACGCCGACAAACATTTCTACAAAATCGCTGCCCGATATGCTGAGAAACGGCACGTCTGCCTCGCCGGCTATGGCTTTGGCCAGCAGTGTTTTCCCACAGCCTGGAGGGCCTACGAGCAAAACGCCCCGTGGTATACGCCCGCCGAGTCGCTGAAACCGCTTTGGATTTTTCAGAAACTCGATTATCTCAGCGACTTCTTCCTTGGCTTCTTCGATGCCGGCCACGTCGTTGAAGGTAACCCTGACCCGGTCCTTGCCGGCCACTCGGTGCTTGCTGCGGCCGAACGACATCAGCATGCCGCCCGCTCCGCCGCGAAGATTTCGCGCAAAAATGAAATAGAAGAATCCCACCAGGATAAGCAGCGGCAGAATCCACTGCATAAGCATGAACAGCCAGATATGCTGGGGGGCAGCTTCATTGTTGATGTTATTTTCCCTTAACAATTCGCCGAGCCACTGCCCATGGACGTCGGCGTTATAATAAGCCACAAACGACTTACTGCGTTTGTCTGGTTGGCTGGCAAGATACTCCTCAGTGTATTGACCTGTTACCTCCGTCTCCTTCACAGTGACAGTCTTGATGTGTTTTGCCTCGGCGTGCTCGGCAAACTCCTTGAAGGTAATCGTATCGGCGCGCTGCCACCGCTGCACCAGCATCAGGCCCACAAATACGGCAATCGTGATGCCAAGCCAGGTGAGCGGGCTGCGTCTGTAGCTCGGCATCGGGGGTTTTTTTCCCGGCCGCTTCGGTGGACCGGACCCCGGTGGCGTTCGCCTCTGGTTCTGGCCGTTATTCATAATCGACTGCTTTCTTCAATCGTTGCTCGTTTCAGCCCGGCAGCGCTGCGACCCGGCGCGGTCGAATGTCTGCCGTAGCTACCACGTTATTTCCATCAGTTCTACGATTTTTTGGGCCAGCTTGTTTGCCGCCAGAGCTGAAGCGTAGCCAAAGTCCTGTTTCTGGAACTCAGAATAGGTAGCCACGGCAGTGACAGGCTTATTGTCTATCAGCAACTGGCCCGTCTTGAGGTTCTTCCAGTTGACCACGGCGTTCAGTTGCACCTGCTTCTCCAGAGCGTAGCCCAGCTCGCGTTCGAAGGTCAGTACCGATTCGGTCACCCGCACTATCTGGCCGCTCATCACCGTGTCGGCCCGGTCCGTGCTGGAGATTATCTTATACGGCGTCTCGGCCTCGATGCGCTTGGCCAGGGCGTCGGACAAGGCGTACTCCACGCCCCGCCAGAAGGTCTGGTTGTCGAACATTTCCAGGCAGACGCTGCCGACATCCTGCGTATACAGGGAATGGTTGGTATATCCGCCCATTTCAGCACATCCGGCCAGGCCCAGGCAGGCCGCTAGCACTGAGCTAAGAAGAATCGGTCCGCTCCGGCCATATCCGAAATGGTTCTTCTGGAGACTATATTGCCTCATTTGTCCCTCGGTCTATCGGCCAGACTCTTGCTGAGCATTTCCTGCGCCATCTCGGCGGCCTTCGTATCGCCCCAGTTCCGTATGACCATATCATAATATAGATTGGCCGCCTGTGCCTTGCCCGTCCTTTGATAGTACTGGCCGATCGTGAGCTTCTTGTAGGCGATTTGCTCATCGATTTTTGGGAGTATCTCGTCAATCCTCAATTCTTTAGCATCTTGAGGATACCGCGCCTGGAATTCCTGGTAGTAGCTTCTTGCACTGCTGAGGTGGGAGGCATTGTACTTGGGCCCCCGATAGACGGCGTGCTTGCATCGAGCCATGCCAAGCAGCGCGTCCTTCGCGGCTCGGCCGGTCGGTCGCTGCCATGAAATCTCAGACCATTTGAGGTAGGCCTCGTTGAATTTTCCTTTCCGCTCATAGTGTTCGGCCACTATTCTGGCTGCCTCGATGCCGATCTGTCTGTCGCCTGCACGCTCGGTGATCTTATCCATGATCTTGATGGCCGTGGCGTGGCCCTGCAGTTGGATGATGCCGAGCACTTTCAATTTTCGCCCGGCAAAGAAACTGCTGGCAATGTGAAACTGGCGTTCCAGAGCCGCCTGGTACAGAGGGCTGTCGATATAGTCCTTGTCCAGAAACTTGTCGTATGTTCTGCTTGCTTTGGCATAGTTGTCCTTGCAAAAGAGGATTTCTGCCTCGATGAAGGTATTCAGGTCGGCCTCTGCGATTTCGGGAAAGTCTTTCTTAAGTTCTTGCCATTGTTCGGCAAGCGCTTTGGCCTGGCCTGTCTGGATCAGCTTCTCGGTTCGGGCAACAACCCTGAGATACTTGTCCTGGGCGTCGGATGGCACCAATTTCCAATCCTGGCCCGGCTCTAACTGCCAAGTGTCCGCCCGCAGCCGTGCTACAGGCGCC
>CAZPJZ010000164.1:0-5740 GCA_964586995.1 uncultured Pirellulales bacterium
CCATCCTGAGCGATAGTCCCACAGGCCGGTACCAGACCGTCCCAACCCTCAATTTTCACCACGCAAACCATGCAACTGGTCGATGGTTCATAGCCTTTCAAAAAGCACATTGTGGGAATGGCGATACTTAGCCTGTCAGCAGCGTCAAGAATGGTAGCGCCGCTGGGCACCTCAACCTCACGATTATCTATTACGAGTTTGGGCATTGGTTATTCAACCTTGATAGCGTCTGATGGACATACGCTTTTGCACGTGCCACAGCGAATACACTTTCCGGCGTCAATTTCATGTTTCTCGTAGGGCCTGGCCTGGATAGCCTCGGCCGGACAGTGCTGAGCACACCGAGTGCAGCCGATGCAGTCGTCCGTCACCGAATAAACAATCAGTGCCTTGCACTTTCCGGCAGGGCAGCGCCTCTGAAGATGAGCCTCATACTCGTCCCGGAAGTACTTGAGCGTGGAAAGGACCGGATTCGGCGCGGTTCTACCGAGGCCGCACAGACTTGTCTTGCGGACCATTTGAGCCAGATTCTCGAGTTCTTCCAGGTCTGTCTCCTTGCCCTGCCCTGCACACAACCGCTCCAGGATGTCCAGCATCCGCCGGGTGCCTATCCTGCAAAAGGTGCATTTGCCGCAGGACTGGTCTTGCGTAAACTCCAGAAAATATCTGGCAATATCGACCATGCAATCGGATTCATCCAGTGCCACCATTCCGCCGGAGCCCATCATCGCCCCTGCGTCTCTGAGCGTTTCGTAATCCACAGGAATATGAGCCATCTCAGCGGGCACGCACCCGCCAGACGGGCCGCCTATCTGCACCGCCTTCAAACGCAGCCCCCCGGCAATTCCGCCGCCGATATTTTCGATAATCTGGTGAATAGAAATACCCATCGGCACCTCGATAAGGCCGCCGTGAGCAATCTTCCCCGCCAGCGCGAAAACCTTTGTGCCCTTGCTGCTGTCTGTGCCGATACTTGCGAAGGCCTCAGCGCCGTTGCGTATGATCCACGGCACAACTGCATAGGTCTCCACGTTGTTAATAAGGGTGGGCTTGCCCCAGAGCCCGCTTTGGGCCGGATAAGGAGGGCGAAGCCTGGGCATACCTCGGCGGCCTTCTATGCTGGCCATCAGCGCGGTCTCTTCGCCGCATACGAATGCGCCGGCGCCCGCTGCAATTTTCAGATGCACAGAGAAATTGCTTTGAGCAACGTTTTCGCCCAGAAACCCTCGCTGCTGGCAGTCATCTATCGCCTGGGTCATTCGCTTGATCGCCAGCGGATATTCGGCCCGAATATAAAGAAAACCCTCGTCCGCCCCGACTGCATAAGCGGCTATCGCCATACCCTCGATGATGCGGTAGGGATAGGATTCCATCAGCATCCGATCCATAAAGGCGCCGGGGTCACCTTCATCGCCGTTGCAGATCACGTATTTTGTCTTCGATTGGGCGTCGCGGACGGCCGACCATTTCAGGTGCGTGGGATAACCCGCGCCTCCTCTGCCGCGGAGTCCACTTCGTTCAATCAGGGCAATGATTTTTTCGCCGCTCAGTTCGCTCAAACACTTTCGCAGGGCCTCGAAGCCACCATTGCGTACGTTCTCGTCGAGGTCGGTCGGGTCAATATGACCGCAATGTTCGGTCGCAATGTGCACCTGCTTATCCAGAAAAGCGCTCACCAGCGGGTCGCGAGCGTCCACTGCGTATCGCGTCACCGGCTCCCAGGCGTCGTCGGTCAGTATCCTGTCCAGCATGACAGAGACGGCATTTTTGATTTTCCGTCCGACGCGTCTTGGTTTGAAATGCCTCAGGACGATGGCTCTGGCGTCTTCGGGCCTTATGTTGGCGTACCGAAAGCAAGTCCCATCAGCCAAGACCACCTCGACAAGCGGTGCAAGAAAGGACATCCCCAAACAGCCTACGTTTTTGACAACGACCGGAGCGTCGGCCCCTGTCGCCGGGGCGAGGCTGCGGACGGCTCTTTCCAGGGCCTCGTACACCTTGGCGCTGCCGCTGGCTGCACAGCTTGAATCAAGACATATCCGGATCTGACTGCCGCTGTCTTTGGCATGGCCCGGTATTTTTTCCTGCTGAGCCTGGGCTTTCTGCTGTTCGAGGAAGTCCCTCAAAACGGCGGGAACCTTCTGCCCGCTCAGATGCCCGTATGTAATATCGTCAATCTGTATCGCCGGAGCAAGCATACAGCATCCCAAACAGGCAACTTTCTCGACCGTGAACATCTTTTGTGCATCCGTATCTTCCTGCTCCGGGATGCTGAGGTGCCGCTTAAAGGCATCGTAAATCTGCTGGCCGCCCTTAACGTGGCAGGCGGTGCCGATGCAAACTCGAATGGTATGACGACCGGCGGGGCGATGTCTGAACTGGCTGTAGAATGTGGACACCCCAACAATCGACGCAGGCGTGATGTCCGTTAGCTGGCACACCCGCTCCAGAGCCTCTCTTGGCAGGTAACCAAACTCGGCCTGAATAGCCTGTAGAATCGGCAGCACTTTCTCCGCGCCGGTGCCAATCCGCTCCACTGTCCGACCCACAAATGTTAAGTCCAGCTCATCCATAAGAACCTAAAGAGTAAAACGTAAAACTAAAGACTGTGGAATTGGGCTGTTCAGTCCACACTTTTTAGCTTTCAACTTTTAGTTTTTAGCTTTCCCTATGCAATACAAGTGCGTGCTCGACCGAATAAAAATGCGGCCATCCACAAAAGCGGGCGACGCATGACAAGGCTCGCCCAGCTCGCATCTGGCAAGCTCTTTATATTCGGGTCCGACCTGGCTGATAAACATACCTCCTTTGGCACAAAGCAGGTACAACTTGTCGGCAGCGATGCTGGGCGATGCGACGAAATACCTTGCCAGGTCTTTCTCCCAGAGTTTGGCGCCGTCGGAGACCTTATAGCAGGTCAGAAGTCCGTCCGTGGTCAGCAAGAAAATCAATTCACCGTTGCTGACTGGACTGCATATATCCGGCATGCCCTCTTCGACGCTCCAGACAATGGCGGTCTCAGCGACGTCGCCCCCGCGTCTTCTTGTCGAAGACAAGAGCGGGGGGCGGAGAGCAACCAGCTTAGTGTACGCCTCAATGGCGAAAACCAGCCCACCGGCATAAATCGGCGATGGCGCGACGTCTCCACCCAGGCATTTCGCGCGCCAGAGTTCAGTCCCATCAGCCGGGTCATAAGCAATAACCCATGGGTTGCCACAGGTGATCACCTGGGGATGACCATCCACCTCGGCCACTATGGGCGACGACCAGCTACCTGGGACAGGGCGCTTGGTCTGCCAGACGGTGCGACCCGAGAAGACATCCAACGCAATCAGTTTGGACTTTTCCTCGTCTTCGCCGCCCTGGTCATACTGAATCAAGAGTAGACTTTGATACATCGCCAGGGATGAGGCGTAGCCATACGCGCTGTCCGGTGCCCCGAGATTTCTGACCCAGGCCTGTCTCCCGGAGAAGTCAAAACAGCCAACATCGCCGGTGGGAAAAATGGCACAAACTCGTCGGCCATCCGTGACGACAGTAGGGGCGGCATAACCGGTATCCTCCCCCAGTTCAAGAGGTTGGGTACCGGGCGGTGCGGCGCTTTGGACGGCACCCTTCCACAGAAGCTTTCCTGAAAGCGCATCAAAGCAATATACTTCGCGCTTGTTCGGGTCAGCCCCTGAAAGAAAGACACGGTCATCCCAGACAACCGGTGAATTATGTCCGGGAAGCGGCACCTTTGTTTTCCATAAAATTCCGTCGCCGGTTTTCCCATTCCAGCTCGTCGGTATGTTTGCATAAGTGCTTATTCCTGATCCACCGGGCCCACGAAAGCGGGGCCAATTCTTACTAATCTCTTCCTGGGAAGGAGAAGAGACGAGTTCGCCGCCGTTTGCGCTCAGATCGATGTCCGGAGTCATGGCCAGAAACAATGCCGCCCCACCCAGCACTGCCAGGCCCATAGTCACCGCATATCGAGCCAACCGGGCTTCACTGAGCTGCTTATCGTGCATATCCGGCTGCGGTTGTGGTGCAGGCAGCTTTCTCCTGAGGGTCGTTGCACACCTGACAGCAATCAGGAAAGTCACTACACTTGCCAGCAGCAGACAGGCGCCTTTATGCGCAAAATCCTGCCTGCGAATCCGCAACTGTCTGATTCGTAAATCCAGTTGGCGAATCTGCGACACAAGCTGCTCGTTGTCGGGCTGGCCGTGAAGCTGCAACTTCAAGCTCTCCAACTGTTGCTCTTGCTTTGGAAGCACAACGGCTCTTTGGAAATGATTGACGGCAATGAGCACCAAGATAATAACGGAGAACGCCACGCCGACCATGGCCGTCGCTACCGCAACCTCGGCCAAAACCGAGAAGTTCTTTCCCAATTTAGGATTTTCAACCTTCAACTTTCAATTCTCTTACGCCTGGCGTGCTCTCTGGGACAATACTGGAAACATCGGCCGCAGGCCAGGCAGCCTGCTCTATCGGCCTGGTAATCGGTTCTTTGTCGCCTGACTGAAGGGCAGATGAGCATAAGTGCGATGGCCAGCCCGGTGAATCCTCCGAAAAACCAGCCCCCGAACCTGAACTTCGCTCGAATGTCGGAGGCCTCAGCGTAAAGCTGTTCAGTCTTTTTGCCTGTTGCCCTAAAGGCCAAGCTGGCGTCGGTAGTGCCGTCCACCTTGCCGGTGTCTTCCAAATAGACGCGCTCGGCCAGCCTGACCGTGGCATGCACCCGAGCAGTGACATCGTTGATACTGGACGCCGCCCATCCGCCCAACAAGGCTACAAGCGGCAAAAGAACAATCAGAAGCGTTAATCTCTTCTTACCGATCTGGTAGTCGCGCGCCGACCAATCGGCCGTCGGCTCTCTTATCGCCCCGAAAGGACACGAGTCTTCACAAAGCCTGCAATGAACACACTCGTCAGGCCTGCCCTGAGCGAAGTCGAAGGGCGTAATGGTCACGTTCCATTTTGAGAGTCGTGAAAGCTGCCTCAAGATAACCCCGTAGGGACATACAAAGCGGCAATAGGCGCGCCCCACAAAGACGCTGATCAGCAGCAGGCTGGCTCCCAGTATCAAAATGTTCAAGTTTCCGCTCAAGCGGAAAAACGAAACGAAGGGGTCATATCTGCATATAATAAAGGCGCTGCCGGTGGCGGCAAACAGAACGGCGCCGGCCAGATAGACATAAGCGAACAGCCTCAACGCATTCTCCAGCCAGCTCGGCACTGAAACCGGCCGCAACAATACCAGGTCCTGGATCGCCCCCAGAGGACACACCGCGGCACAAAAAACTCGCCCGAAAAACAAGGTAAATACCAGCGGGAGCAAAAAGAACACCAGCACCACGAACGGCACTGCATAGCTCGGATCAAAAAATGACAGAACCACGTTCTGAATAGAGCCTATGGAGCAGACACAGCCCTTACGGGCGAAGCCAAAATAAAGCAATGAAAAAACCATCAGAGCGAATATTGCCCGGCGGCTGCGCTTTTTCAAAACCAAGTACGAAGACAATCCAAGCGCCGCCAGAAGGACCAGTGCATCTATGTACTCGTACGCACCCTGACGCGGTTCTGGTGTTGTGGGACTCGGCAGTTCGTAGCCGCTTTCAAACTCAGGCGGCGGGAAATGCTGCCCGTCTTCGGCGGGAATTTCGAACTTTCCGATGACAGGGCTAACCAGACCCAGCACCAGAGTTGCGCCGATTATGGTATAGACGGAACGTCTCATCAGGCGTGG
>CAZPJZ010000165.1:0-5739 GCA_964586995.1 uncultured Pirellulales bacterium
TTCCGTGCTTGGCCACGTAGATGCCCGCACCTGCTGCCACTATTGCTGCCGCAGTGGAAATATTGGAGGTCTTGAACGCTCCGCCGCCCGTACCACAGGTATCGACCAAATTATCGACCTCGACTTT
Organism: uncultured Pirellulales bacterium; assembly: GCA_964586995.1. Lineage (GTDB taxonomy): Bacteria > Planctomycetota > Phycisphaerae > Sedimentisphaerales > Anaerobacaceae > JAFNGF01. The sequence continues at coordinate 128 of CAZPJZ010000165.1, forward strand.
CACAGGCACGGCATGGTTTCGCAGAGATTTGGCCAGCCCCGCCAGTTCCGGCGCTGTCGCCCCCTTGGCCTGCATTGCCGTCAAGAACGCAGCGATTTGCACCTCAGGTACCTGCCCCTCAAAGACAATATCCAGAAGGTCGATTGCCTGCTCAAAGCTCAAATCCTCACCCTCTAACAAGAGCTTGATGTACTCGACTATGGTCGGCATATTTATCCCCTCACCTTTTGTCTCTCTGCCACCGCGATTCGCAGCATATTCTCGATTATTTTGCCACCCGCCGGGGTCAAAATACTTTCCGGATGAAATTGAACGCCAAATATGGGAAGGTCCTTGTGCCGGACGCCCATAATAAGCCCCTCAAAGTCAGCGGTTTTTTCCAGGCATTCCGGCAGTTCCAGCGCGATAAGGCTATGATACCGGCCCGCCTGGAGCGGATTTTCCACACCGGCAAAGATACCCTTTCCGTCGTGTATCAGTCTGGAAGGCTTGCCGTGCACCGGCTCCGGCGCGTGGCCGATCCTGCCCCCGAAGTACTGCACAATGACCTGGTGACCCAGGCAGACACCGAGGATCGGCAGCTTGTCCCTGAAATAACCTACCGCTGCCAGCGACACCCCGGCCGTGTCGGGCGTGCCCGGCCCCGGTGAAATAACTAAAAGGTCAGGGCCAAACTGGTCCGCCACTGTCTTGAGCTCGTCAAGCTCCGTGTTGGCCCGGTAGACCTTAGCCTGGCAGTCGCGCTTGCAGAAGTCGTCGACCAAATTGTACGTAAACGAATCAAAATTATCTACAAACAAAACTTTCCTGGCCATATCTTTCACTTTCCACACAAAATCCCGCAATAAACCTGTCCTGAGCCCTGTCGAAGGATTGCGGGGCTAAATACATTTTACTTGCCGCGAATCGCACGCAAACAAGAGTTTGCCTTGTGCTGCGTCTCCTCAAATTCGGTCTTCGGGACACTATCGTGGACAATACCTGCACCGACGCGAATGTAAGCTGTGTGGTCTTTTACCTGCAGGCTTCGGATAGTGATACAACTATCGAATTGGCCGTCGACCGTCAAATACATAACCGCGCCGCCGTAATAACCGCGCTTGGTTTTTTCCAGCAGCCGTATCAGTTTCATCGCCTCAATCTTCGGAGCACCCGTGAGCGTCCCCATATTCATCGTGGCAAGGTATGCGCTCAGGGCATCCAGTCCCCGCGCCAGCGTCCCTTTGACGTTGCTGACCAGGTGCTGAACCGACTCGTATTTCTCAACGGTAAGCAGCTCCGTGACCACTCGGCTTCCCGGCTCGGCGACGCGGGCGATGTCATTGCGAGCCAAATCAACCAGCATCATGTGCTCGGCCAGCTCCTTGCGGTCAATCTTCAACTCAGCCTCGTATCTAAAATCAGTGTCGGCATCAATCTGGCCCTCGATGCGGCCCCTTGGCTTGGTCCCGGCTATCGGGCGAATCTCCACGCTGCGCTTCTCGGTCCCGCTCATACGTAGATTCAATTCGGGGCTCGAACCCATCAAGACCGTACCAGGCGTATTGAGATAAAACATATACGGCGACGGATTCAATTCTCTGAGCCGCTTATATACGTCCAGCGGCTCATCCGGACAGGGCTCCGTTATGGTTCTGCTCAAGACGACCTGAAAAATGTCACCGTCGATGATGTGCTGCTTGGCACTTCTGACCATCGCTTCATACTCGCTCTGGCTTGTGTCGGTGGAAGCCTCCGCCAGCACGCCTGTGTGTTTTTGCCCTTCGGGCGTATCGAATCTGGCGACATTGAAATAGTAGTCGAAGACATCCTGAGCCTCAGCAATTGTAGCGTCACGATCTCCATTCGTAACGACGCAATTGACTACCACATAACCTTTGCCGCGCTCGTGGTCCATCAGAAAGATGTTGTCGGCGAAATAGAGCTCGTAATCGGGATTGCCCAGCAAATCTTCTTTGCTCGGCGGGAGCTTTTCAAACTGATCGATGAAATCATAGCTCAGGGCCCCGAGCAGTCCGCAGGTGACGCGGAACGGCTTGCTGGCAAGCCTGAAAGCAAAGGCGACCGCACGCAGCACGTCCATTTGGTTCGTACCTTGCAGCCGCGTCTGCTCGTCAACCACCGTCTCGACTTGTTTAATGCGGCCCTTTATGACTTCCTCGGCAAATTCAACTGATTCGCAAAAACCGAACCGTTTCTCCGCTTGGGCAGCCAGGTAGGTAAGTTGCCGCCTGCCGGTACCGCTTAGGGCCTTGATAGTAAAGTCCGCTCCAGTTCCGGTTAGATAAAGCGATGGCTTGGCCGTGCCAAAGCTCAACGCCCCGCTGCCGGTCTGGTACTCTCGGGACTCGAACAAGCAGCAATTCTTGGCCCGGCCGTGGTCGCTGAGCTTGGCAAAAAAGTCCACCGGGTCGTCAATGCTGATCTGTTTAACGATGGGTATAATTTGGCCCGGCTTGGCACTATGTATTATTTGCCTGTAGTGTTCCATATTCTGAACCTTCTATCGCCATTTTCTATTCGCAAACAGCACAAAATACAAATAAAAAAAGCAGCCTGTTGGTATCCAACAGGCTGCGCTTCCGGTAAGTCTCTCAAGTTGTTTATAGCAGGCTACCGCACGCCCGTTGGATATCATCCAACAGGCCAGCACCAGATCCAGGTGTTTTTGCGGTTAATCTGCCTCATAATGGATAATATTTTAACCAACCTTGCAGGTTATTGTCAAGCCTGACTGCACAAATATTTTCTTTTTCTTATCTGCACCTAATTTTCACGCAATACGGTCACAACTTATCGGTATGTGAGCCGGAGAATGTTTGCCAGGTTATTCTTCCACCCGCACCGGATAAATGGTCACTCTGTTCTGGAACACCTTGGGCGGCAGCATATCCGGTGTTGGGTTCTTGAGACTTTCCCTGATACTGAGACGTCGATCCAGTATACCCCCAGTTTGATCGCTTCGGCGGTGGTGCTTTTGAATCGGTCGAGTTCGAGGCCAGTCACGTCGTGGACTTTGAGGGCGGGACCGAAGTAATCCAGCGGGTTATGGTCTGAGATGACTTTCACGTCCGGAAGCTCCACCCCGCAACGGTGCTGAATGAAGGCCCCGGCGGCCTTGTGCCCGTAGACGCCTTTATAAATGCCTGGTCGCGTTTCGTAGAAGCCGCCCGGCCACCTCATCCTCTTGCCGATCTGGATTCGCACGTTGTCGAGCACAATCTCTTCAATGGGGTTCTTCCTTCCAGCCGTGGACGAATACGCCGTTTTCACCCTTGCGGAGAATGTTGCTCAGATTGGGCTTCTGCCTGGATCATGATCTCAGTAATCTCGCGACGCAGTTGTCCCAGCCATCGGTAGCTGGACCGGTATTCGGGATGCCGGTCGGGCAGAGGGCCATTGTAGATGAATCCCTTCACACCGGCCCGTGCATACGACAGGAGTATCTCGCGTGCGTCCTCCTTCGACTTGAACGGGGGCCAAGCATCGGGATACTTGAAGCCCTCGCCATCTTCGCCGATGACACGTCCACCCTCAGCGATAAAGAGCCATGTCGTCTTCTTCTGATGTTGTTCCAGGTAACGGCGGGCCTGCCCGATCTCGCGCAGGGCATACGGATCATCGGGCCAACTGAACCAGACGTCGAATCCCAACCCGTCGCCCATGGCCGCAGCAACGATGACCGGCTCGGCCCTCCACGTACCCGCAGCCTTGAAGCACACCGGCAGATCGCCGACCAGGCGCTTGGCCTCCAGAACATACTCGTGCAGGATCGCGGCGTACTCCAGCGCCGAGAACCGTTCAGGCCATCGCCAGACGTTGATCTCGTTCCACAGCACTAGCCCGCGAATGCATTCGCTACGGACCGCCGGAGCATAATCGGCCCAGACGCGATAGATCGCCTGCTTAACCTCCGGGTCAGCCAGGCCCGAAGCGTCTATCCCGCCGTCGGGCTCGCTCCAGCGCATCCCGGACCGCGGCCCATCCGGCATATGTGGCAGGGCCATGGAGAACTGGACGATGCACGTCTGGCCAGCGGCGGCGATGGCCGCCAGCCGCCCAGCGATGTCCCGCTTGTGCCGCTCGCGCGTGTAGGTCGGATCCTCTATGAACGGGTCGAAATCGATCCACAGGTTGTGCGTGTCCAGTCCGAAGTCATCGTCCGGCTTGAGCCCGAACCCGCCGAACGGCACATACGGCTTGCCGTCCCACCACATCAGATGGTTTTCATCAATTTGCCACTTCTGGCCCAGGTATTCGCCCGACGAGGGCGGCAGACTCTCGTTGTTGCGATGGGGTGCAACGCGTGGTGCAGTATGCGCCCATGAGTCGCCAATGCACCATAGGAAAATCAGCACGAAGGCCGAGCCAATCTTTACAAAAGAACGAATCTGCATGTCGATCTCCACTTGAGCCAGCGAACGCTGCGCTCGACGACTGGATACTCGATACTTGCATACTCGACGGCTGACGAATATCGAGAATCGAGCATCGAGAATCAAGGCTACTCGTCCGGCACCAAGTTCAATTGCTTCAACGCTCGGTCGATGAGGGCCTCAGCTTCAGCGAATCTCCCAGCGCCCAAAAGTGGGTTCAACTCGTCCTTAAGGCGCTGCAGCGTTGAGATGTCGCGGCCCTTCCGCTCCATTTGCTCGGCCAGATGCTTCACTTTTTCCAACTTGGCCTTCACCAAATTCTTGGCGCGGATTTCCCTCAGTTGGGCCTGCTGTTCGGGTGTCAGCGCATTCTTGATCCGCACCAGCATCCCCAACTGCCGCTGCTTGATTTGACGCTCGAGCGATAGGACTCTGTCCGACTGCGCCAGCACGGTTTTCTCATCAGGTCTGTCCTGGCTAACCAAGCTCGCCAGCGCAACCACCTCTGGTTGAAGCTGCTCCTTCAGTCGCCTAAATTCCTCCTGGGCCTTCTCCATTTCTTGTTTAACCAAACTGACTTGGTCTTGTGTCAGACTAATGGCCTCATGCGCCATCTTGAGCAGTTCAGGTGTGAAAAGGTGTTTGGAAACTCCATCCAATGCCTCGTGTGCGCCAAGTGGACCGCCACCCAGCAGCAGGAATCCGACTCCGCAAACAGCTACGAACCATCTCTTGCCTGTGCTCATTGTGTCCTCCTTTTCATTCTTGATTAGCAGACGAACGTGCCTGCGTGGGTTAGAAAACATCCCCTGATGGCTGACCGGTTTCCCAGGACATTTTATCTGCCGTGGGCAGCAGGAAGTCTGTCGGTGACCGCCACTCGGCGATGAGCACAATAGTTTGCCAGGGAACGAGTGGCGATGGCTGCTCGGCAGAGATAAGCTCTCCGGCCCACGGTGTCTGTAGCTCCAAATCTCGGTGCCTCTGGGCCCGGAAATGAAAGGCCGCCCAAACGATGAGCATCATCACAGCCACGATCGCTGCGTATCGCTGCCAGGCCCATCTGCACCTTGCTGATATTCCAACGCGAATCGTTTCTGTATCCGCAAGACCGCCCTGCCAAATAACCCCTGCAAGCCTCAGTGACCGCTGTAGCGCTTTCAGCGTATCGTTACACCGCTGGCATTGAGCTAAATGCTCCGCCACTTCGCTGGATTGGCCCGGCGATAACTGCCC
>CAZPJZ010000166.1:0-5697 GCA_964586995.1 uncultured Pirellulales bacterium
AGAAACCGGCGTTCAGATTTGTGCCCAAGTCTGTATAATGGCTGCCGTGAACGCCGAGAAACTGAAACAGAAGGCCGCCTTTGTTTGGCAGAGTCTGAATCATCTGCTTTGGCCTGCGGTCTGTATTAACTGTCGCCAGAGCATTTGTGAAACCGACAAGGATTTGTGCAAAGACTGCTGGGAGCAGCTTCTGTTTTGCACCGGCGGCGATTACTGCCCTCGCTGCGGCAGGGATGCTTCCCGATACGGCTTGGTCGGCGGCGCTTGTCCTGACTGTCAGGGGCGAGAATTTCACTTCGATCACATTGCTCGAAGCGGCGTCTACGGCCAGAGTCTGCAAGGGATGATATTGGCTTTTAAGAGCGGCCGAACGGAGCTGGATTCAACGCTGGGCTTTTTGGCCAATTCCGCTCTACAAGGGGCGGACTTTTACAGCGATATGGAATTCTTCGTGCCCGTGCCGCTGCACTGGTCGAGACGATTAGTTCGCGGCTACAATCAATCTCTGGTTTTGGCCAAGCAATTGAGGCATCCGACGGCGAAGATCAGCACCGATCTTGTTCGCATTCGCCGCACAAAATCCCAGCCGGCTATGACAAGTCCTGCTGCGCGTGCCAGGAATGTCGCCGGCGCTTTTGCCGTGCGCAGGGGACACGATTTCACGGGGCGAAAGATTTGCCTTATTGATGACATCAAAACCACAGGCGCGACGTTGAACGAATGCGCAAGGACCCTAAAAGAAGCGGGCGCCGCAAAGGTTTTTGCGTTAGTTTTGGCCGTCGCGGGTCAAAAGCCGTGAAGTTTGTATCTTGGTGAAGGTCGCCGTACCGGCGACCGCTAAACCTTCACGACGGTTGTCGCCGTGCCGACGACTGCCAAACAATAGGGAGTCAACAATGGTTATCGCCTATCACGTCATCTTCACAACATATGGTACCTGGCTGCCGAACGACCCGCGAGGCTCATATTCCAAAGCGATCTATAACGACCAGTTGCGGATGTTAGGCCGCACTAAATACGGCAGACAAAACCCCACGCCGATCAAGGACGTGCTGATGAAATTCTGGACCGCGGCGACACCACGAATCGCTCGCCCGGCGTTTTTCATTGACGACAACGCCCGGCTAATTATTGCCGGGGGGTTCGGAAGCACTATTCAGCGGTTAGGTGTCGCGGTTGCGGCTTGCGCAATAATGAATGACCACGTGCATATACTGGTTCTCCGCTCTAAATACCGGATCGAATATATCGTGAACCAGTTCAAAGGCGCTGCAACACGGGCGTTGAAGTTCAAGCAAACACCTTGGAGTCGCGGCTGCTGGAAGGTCTTTATTGACGACAATGAAACCCTTGTCGCCGCCGTTGATTACATCCGGGCGAATCCCATCCTCGCCGGTCTTGGTACTCAATCGTGGGATTTTGTCGCGCCGCTATCCGTTTAGCCGTTGCCGCTGCGGTGACGGCCCATCCAAAGGTCGTCGGCCAAAAGAGCAGTTAACTCATAGCTCTAATAACCCGAACAGCGTGAGGACTGATTTCGCAGCTACAGATGTAAGTTCATTTGACATCCAGTTCGACCACTACAGGCTGCAGCGGCCTTTCGAAATGCCTTACCCACAGAGCCCCGTCTCTCACAAAAGCCAACCGTCGCCCGTCGTGTGAAAGGGAAGGCTGGCTTGCATTTCGCACGATTAGCTCTGCTTTCGTAAGGTCATCTGAGGTCATGTGGACTATATCCGTGCCACCACCTCCGTCGGCCTTAATATAGGACTTGGACATAAGCATAATGCCTTTGCGCAGCTTTATGTCATCAAGACCGAATCCGAGCTCGCGACCCTGCTTTTCAAATCGTTTATAGAGCCTGTTCCTACCTTCGTCAGCTCTTCTCTCGAAGAAGGTCTTGGTGTCCAGAATCGAGTAGATTTCGTTATTCCGTTTGAACCGAATCTTCGGAAATGGGGGCTTGTTGTCCAAATCCGTGCTTACACCGGTCTTGACGTGTATTAAAGCGAAGTGTGTGACGATCCTCTCGTCTTCTTGAGTCCAGTAAACATATGCGAGAGTGTCTGGCTTGCTCCAAAACAGCTTGCGACCTTCTGCCAATTGTTTGACATCCTTGCCATCTACAGAGGTTATCCATATCTCTTGCTTACCATGCCAGGTTTTATACCGTTCCATGTATTTGTTGAGCTGCCTTGTAAAAGCGATCATTTTGCTGTCTGGGGACCACTCTGGCTCGGAAAGACCGGCAGTGTACTTCCAGCCATTGTCACGTTCCGTCGCTCTTGGCATAGGAACAATCTTTACTTCGACGCCGGTAACTATGTCGAGAATGCGTTTTTTGAACTCGTGTACGGTAAACTCTTGGCTCAGCCAGTCTGATGTGCCTGCATAGGTAAGCTCCCCATCACGAATCGGGAAAGCCGTACTGTGGCGGGATAGCTTTCCCTCAATGGGCTGATTGTGCCGCGTGAAGAAGAACACGATCTCCTGACCATCTACAACATCTACGCCGTGTTCATGCTGACTGGCAAAGAAACGCCCATCCTCAGTGGTCCGAACGAAATCTTGTGGCTCGTACCGACCTTTCCAAGTCTCTGTAACGCGAAATGTTGGCGTTCCATCCTGTTCGATAATAGTCTTTGCCTTTACGATTAACACACACTTTGCGACGTAGTCATCTAATGTTGGCCAGGGTTCAGCAAAGCAAGGCTGTGGTGTTAGCGCTACGAAAAGAATCACAGCCACATGCAAGCATAAATACGGATATTCGAGAAACCTCATAAGGTTATCTCCTATCTGCAATTGGCGTGCCTATTATAGTTGACGGCACACTATCTACGAACCCCGCAGATGAGTCGCTTACAGTTTTTCGTACTTTATGACGGCGCGGTATAGGCCGTTGATGCGTTTGCCGTCCACGACGCTGGGTGAATACTTTTCGTTTCTCGGCTGCAAGCGCACTTTGTTGTTCGGCTCGAAGAACACCCGCTTAAAGGTCGTCTCGTGCGGCATGGCAAAACGAATGAAGCAATCGTCGCCGTTGTGCACCTCGGCGCCCGGCGAGAAAATAACTATGTCACCCTCGCAGAACTTCGGCTCCATCGAATCGCCCACGACCCGCACCGCAAAGGCGTTTGGATCGTGCAAATCCGGGCAGCGAACGTAGTCGTCCGCCACGCCCGCGGGGTAATTGAGGTCATCGAAATCGGTCGGATAGCCCGCAGCGACCTTGTTTATGATCGGCACCAGCCGACCGGCGGCCAGAGAGACCTCCCCTTGCTCGACATCGAGATTGCTCTTGGTCAGAAGCCTGCTCAGACGGCGCGAATCGGTCTTCTTACGAATGAGATTCTTGACAAACTGTCGCCACTTTTGGTTCTCAGCCTCCGTGGTTTCGTACTGCTGACGAATGTCGGACGGCATCCGTTCCAGATGAGCGATGTGCAGCAGCAGCCCCTTCTCAAAGTCCAGTATCTTCTCGAGCTTTTTCAATAATTGGTCGCTGGGCGGATTTTTTACCTTGCCGGTCTCAATGGTGGATAGATACGGCTTGGAAAATCCAACCCGATTGCTGACCTCGTCCAGTGTCAGCCCCAGTTGCTCTCGTTTCTGTCTAATTATTTGTCCCAGAGACATAGTAGTATCTCACCTTGCAATATTGATTATACGATTTCTACCAACTCGTAGTCACTGCTTCCCAGGCCAATGCGCTCGGCGTGCTCGATTTGGTGGCGGGGGTCAAGCTTGTCGTTTCTGAGCAGTTTGCCCAGCGTTCGTTTGCTCGTCTTTTCCACCAGATCCAGCGCCGCCTTATCCACCGCCACGGGGTCGGTGGAGGCCATAATACCGATATCCGGTACTATTTTACGCATGTTCGGCCTGTCCATACAATCACAATCTGCCGTCACAGAGATAATAAAATTAAAAAATGCCGCCCGGTTTTCTTTTCCTTTCAGCACGCCCATAGCATACTCAGCGATACTGTTTTGCAGTATTTCGCTTTCCTGTCCCCAGTTGCATTTCACGGCACGGAATCGGCACACCGCCAGACATTCCGCGCAGCTAATACATTTGTCCTGGTTGATATGGGCCTTTACCCGCTCAAGTGTGATGGCGTCAGCGGGACAGTGCTGAACACATTCGCCGCAGGCAGTGCAGCCATCGCCGACGTAGAGCGTCAGGGCGGCGTGCTGTTTCATCTTACCTTTTTTGCTTGCGCAACCCATGCCTAAGGTCTTTAACGTGGCCCCCAGACAGGCGGCACAATGGCCGGTAAAATGGGCAACCGACAGAAGCGACTGGCACCTGGCTAATTCTGATGCGATGAAAACCTCTTTGTTCAATTCTTTGTCGATTTCAACGGCCGTCTCGGACAGGCCGACCATTCCATCGCTGATGATAAAGGGGATTCCCAGGCCGGCCAAGGAAAATCCATGCTCAGCCGCCAGAATCGTGTGGTCGACGGCATTGTGTCTTTGGCCCGTGTATAAGGTGCATGTGTCGGTCAGAAATGGTTTTGTTTTCAGACTGAGCAGTTCGTCGACCAGGCCTTTTATGCACGGGGCCTTCAGATACGTGTTGTTGCCCTTTTCTCCGACGTGAATCTTAATTGCCGCAAAGTCATTTTTCTTGAAGCACCGGGCAAAACCCGCCGCTTTGAACAGCCTGCGGGCCTTGTCGGAAATTGCCCGTTCTCCGTCATCTATGGAGGCGGCAATCAGATACACTTTGGAGCTCATAAGGTCTCACACCTGGAATCAAGCAGGTTCGGTTGCCCTTGGATACTCTTTGCCCGGCTGACCGTGGCATGATTATATTGTTTTTCCTCCCGGCTTCAAGCGGTCTTACCGATATAGGTGTTCGATGACGATTTTTAGTCCGAGGCCGATGAGAATCAGGCCGCCGATGGCTTCAATCTTGCTTTCACAAAAATGTCCGAAACGGTTTCCGATGTACGTGCCGAGGTAAGAGAGGACAAAAGTGACCAGGCCGATGACGGTCACGGCCGTGACCAGTGAAATCCTCAGCAACGAGAGTGTAACGCCGACGGCCAGCGCGTCAATGCTGGTGGCAACGGACAACACCAACAAGACCAGCAGATTTGACACATCGAAGTTTTGGTGAGCCGACTTGATCTGGAATGATTCGTAAATCATTTTGATGCCGACGGCGGTCAACAGCGCGAAGGCGACCCAATGGTCATAACTGGCAATGTAGGCCCGCACGCTCATCCCTGCCAGAGAGCCGACCGCCGGCATGAAAGCCTGAAAGCCGCCGAAGAAAATGGCTATTCGTAAGGCGTGCCGCACCTTCAGCCGCCTGTACGTGGTGCCGCTGACAATTGAGACCGCCAGGGCATCCATCGCCAGGCCCACGGCTATGATTATGATGGTGAGCAGTTCCATCTGCTATTGACTATCCGATTTCGGCATTCTTTGGGGTATAAGAATCTGGAACATCCAACAGGCACACCTGGCGGCAATACACCGGCGATAGTTCTGCATCTACGAGCTTTTAGTGATTGAGCTAATGGCGCCGGCCAGCTCGTCGGGCTTTTGGGAGCCGATGAGTAGTTTTCTGCCGTCCTTCATTATAAGCTGTACACCTTGATTGCCGGACATATTGTAGGCCCTGCCCCGGCCTGCGAAGCCGCAACGAATTCCCCAGCCGCCATATTCAACCAGCGGCCGATAG
>CAZPJZ010000167.1:0-5685 GCA_964586995.1 uncultured Pirellulales bacterium
AGCCGGTGCTCCAGAATTTTGACGCCGTGCTGAAGTCCGTGCCCGGCTGGGACAGCAAAGGCATTGCCTACGAAAATCTTCAGGCCCGCATCCGCGGGACTCTTCTGATGTCACTGAGTAATCAGCTCGGCTCTTTGGTGCTGACGACCGGCAACAAAAGCGAAATCTCGGTCGGCTACGCGACCCTTTACGGTGACACGGCGGGGGGCTTTGCCGTGATAAAGGACGTGCCCAAAACCATGGTCTACGAATTGGCCGAGCATATAAACAAAATGGCCGGCCGCGAAGTCATCCCTGAAGATGTGATAGCCCGCCCACCCAGCGCTGAGCTAAGGCCCGGCCAAAAAGACACCGACTCGCTGCCGGATTACGACTTGCTGGACAAAATCATCAAGGGTTACGTCGAGCAGGACAAATCGCCTCGCCAATTGATTGAGTCCGGCCTGCCCCAGGACGTGGTGCTCAGTGTCATCCGCATGGTTGATCGAAACGAATACAAAAGAAGACTCTCGCCGCCGGGGATCAGAATCACGCCCAAGGCCTTTGGGAAGGACCGACGGCTGCCAATAACAAATCGCTACGGTCGTTAGCCTCGCAGGCCAGCCGTCTCCGTTCGCGGTGCAGGAAGCCGCAAGCTTATCTGAGCACTAAGACACTGTCCCGTTTCCTGCCTGCATGACTATCTGCCGGCAAGGGCATCGGCAATCGCTCTGCCGAAGTCACCGGCCACTGCAGGGCCAGCAGCGGTAATGATGAGCCCATCGCGTTCAACCGGGACACCGGTATATCGAGCACCGGCTCGTTCGAGTGCCAGCCGGTCGGAAGGTGAGCCGGTGGCTCTGACGCCTTTGAGCACGCCGGCATTGGCCAGAATCGTCGCAGCGGTGGAAGTCGCCGCGAGAACCTTTCTCTTGGCAGCGGCCTCCCGAACGATATTCAAGGCAACAGGGTTGTCGAAATAAAAACGCGTTCCCAAACCGCCGACAAAAACTATTGCGTCACAATCATCGACTCTTACCCCATTCAAAAGGACCCTGGCCTCGGCCACATTGCCGAGCATGCCCCTGATAGGCCCCGTTTTCGTACTGACAACAACGGTCTGAACGCCGGCCATTTCGAGAATACGTCCTGTTACAAAAAGCTCCTCATCGCGGAAATTCTCGGCCGGGATAATAAATGCCGCGAGTCTTGGTCTGGCAGGAACCTGCGCCGACGGCGGCACGATTCCCGGCACGGGCGCGCCCTCTGTGGTGGGCAGCCCCGCCGGATAGCCAACGGCGACTATGTAAAGCGGCTCGACGTTCCTCGGCAGCGTGCAGACCCTCTTGAGATTGCCGCCGTCAAAATCCCCGATGGCGACGGAGCTTAAACCGAGACTGACCGCCTGAAGTTGAATGTTTTGAGCAGCGTGTCCCGCCTGCAGAAGAATAAGCTGCCTGGCCTTGCTTGTGGCCCGGACGCCGATATTTCTCAACGAAGAAGTAAGGATAATGTCGCAGCCGGCCGAAACTGCCGCCTCCGGGTTCGCAGTTGCCGCCGCCAATCCGGGCCGTACATCCTGATTGAAGGTCTGCTGCAGGCTGTGAAAGTCGGGGTTGTATAGATATATGCCATCTTGTGTGGCCAGATAGAGCTGTATTGGGTACACCGGCTCCGCCGGCGGGACCGCCGGAAGTGGAGTCTGCGGCACGACAAGCGGTTGGGCGGGCCTTTCCCGCGTGACTAGGCCGGCCCACGCTAACTGACCCATCTGCGCGGGCTTTAGCGCCTGGCCGGTAAACTGACGCGCCGGCTTCTGCTTGGCCAGGGCCTCCTCAAGGCTCATTGATCCGCTGGAGCTGGCTTCGGGAAGCTGGATTATGCTTACTGTCGAGGCGCGGGGCCTGCGCTGGCCCAGACAGACCGCTACCAGACCCACTAACATCAACACAGCACTGTACTTAGCGAGCTTTGCCGCTGGCGAACGGCCGGGCGGCTCACTTTTAGGGATCGGCACACGTTTCATTTTTCGGCCCTCTCAAACGTTTTTTAGCGGGTGTATTACAGCCTCTATATTATACATTCGGCGTCAGAAGTGCACCGCTTAAACAGCCAAGATTTGCCTGACATCAGCCTGAATTTGCAGTTTTTTACAAAATTTGGGGATTTTCTTATCAACATTTGGCCGCCCAGCATCGCCTTTTCGACGGTGCGGAGGGAGAGGAATGAGAATTTTGCCATTTTTTGAGTCTGTGCTAACATTACAGACACGCCCATGCCGAGAAAAACCACGATAACAGCCGTGAAAATGGCATTATGCCCCCTAAGAAAACGCAAGACGCCGTATCCAACGTCGAAGAAAGCTCGGAGACGCTATTATGGCATACAGCACCACCCATTGTCCGATTCCGCAACCTGTCTTGTCGGCGCAACCTCTGTAATGTTAGCACAGACTCCATTTTTTTTGAAAAAAGGCTCAAGAATACATGGCTTCGACCAGCGGCAAACCAACACAGAATGGCCTAATTCCAGATACGAAAGGAGCCAAGGATTTTGTAGTGCAGAGGCAATTTTTCTAAACAATATGTCTTGACAGACGATACTATATATAGTACTATTAATGAAGAAATGAAACTGAAGAAGTGCTTTTTCCTGCTCCCAACGAATTACAATGACGGTCGCCAGGTGCCGGCAGAAGTGATCGACGGCTTGCTTGAAGAGCTGTATTTGAACTTTGGTGGTTATTCGATTGGCGGGCTGGCTCAGGGCACATGGAGGATGAAAGACGGCACGAAGGCAAGCGACTCCTCGCTGCAAGTATGGGTGATCATGGAAGAGGAGAAAGTGCCTTTGATGAGAGATCTGATCAAGAAGTTTGCGAGAGTATTAGGACAGGAGAAGATGCTTTTTGAGGCCATGGATTGGCCTGGGGAATTCATTGGGCCTGATTAGAAAGTGGGGAAGTGCCATGGATAAGAAAAGTGTTATGCTAAAAACGGCTAGGGAGCTTGCTGAAAAGACAAAAACATGGGCGGATTTTTCCAATGCCCTTTTTGATCCTTTTGATGGCGTGTTGGCTCGCGCTTTGCCAGCACAAGAGGACAGGGAAGCCTTTCGAAAAACACAAGAGTACAAAGAAATACGGGTGCTCCTGCAGCAAAAGATGCGCGACACAGGCTTAGTGAGCGGGGCAACTCCTACCAAGAGTGGCAAGTTTGTGGTTAGGCTTCCTCGTTCACTTCATGCCGCTCTTGAAAGGGAAGCAGAAACAGAGGGCACCAGTCTTAATCAGCTTGTTGTGACAAAGCTGGCTGTGCAGTTAGATAGTCTAGCTGGAGGAAGGTTGGCTAGTATAATTCAGGCATTCGGTGAGGTGCGAGAAGGATATTCGGTGGATCGGGTTATTGCCGACCCAGAACTTAACCGGAGATTTTTGAGGCGATGTAGAGAACTGGGGCTTTCAGGCACAGATTACGACCTAAATTGGGCACTTATGAATGAAAGAAAGAAAGGTAGCCTTTCTCATCTTCCAAAGACGAGACGCTATACAATAAGTGAAATTGATGAGTTTGAGTACGCTAGCGAGTTAGCTCTGAGGTATTTACAACAAGAAAGAGACGTTTCATTGGATCAAATAGTGTGTGATCCCGATCTGGCGAGCGAATTTGATGTATACGCATCCAGATTGGCCCCTGGGTTCAGTGCTCTTCAATACCGCTGGGCGGCGTTGGGGCTACGAAAGGCAGGTCGATTCGGCGGTAAGGGTTGTGAAATTGATAGCGTACCGGAGTTATATCCTTTTGGAAAAGTAGATACGCTCCGATTAGAAAAAGTGCCTGAAGTTGGAGGTGTTTACTTGTTTTCAAGTGAAAAAGAACGCGTATTTTTGGGACAAACAGACAATTTGCGTCATCGAATAGACCGGCACATGGAGGTTAGTGCGTCTAATGGTTTACCAGATTGGTTGTGGGATACAAAGAAGAAACCTCTTCAGATTTGGGTTGCTGGATTGCCAGAGGTAACTCGAAGCAGTCGACAGAAAATAGAGGTTTTACTGGTCAAGATGTGGAAACCTTTGCTAAATCTCCCAAGGGCTGCCTAAGGTCTACGCGTGGAGGGAACGCTACACCTACCAATTTGGGGTTGATAAGGAATGGTACTTAGGCCGCCAGTTAAATGGCACGGTGGAAAATACTACTTAGCGAAGCGCATTATCTCTTTCTTCCCTCCGCATCGAATTTATTTGGAACCTTTTGGCGGTGCTGCTTCTGTGTTATTGAATAAGCCTCCTGTAGAAGTGGAGGCATACAACGACCTTGACCTGAAGATAACTCGCCTCTTCCGAGTTTTGCAGAAGCAAGGTCGGCAATTCGTAGAGCGCGTTCAGTTTATTCCATACAGCCAGTACGAGTTCGAGAGTGCTGCGACTTATGCGCCGGGCGCGTCGGAGTTCGATAAGGCCGTATCTGATTTCGTCAGATGGAGGCAATCTTTCGGAGGGCGAGGAACAACTTGGAGCTACACGACAAGAAGAGCACGCGGCGGAATGGCGGGAGACGTTAACGCCTGGTGGACTGCAATAGACCAGTTGCCTGAAATAATAGAGAGACTACGGCGTGTACAGATCCTGTCGCAGCCTGCAATCGAAGCGATACGGCGCTTCGATCATCCTGACGCTTTGATCTACTGCGACCCTCCTTATGTGCATGAGACCCGGGCTGCTAATAGCAGGGATGTGTATGGAGTAGAAATGACAGAGCAAGAACATCGGGAGCTTGGAGACGTATTGAAGCGGTGCGTGAGCAAAGTGGTTATTAGCGGGTACCCGTCGCCATTGTATGAAGATATCCTCGGGTCCTGGCGTCGCGTGGAGTTCGATATTGCGAATCATGCAGCCGGTGGTCGAAGGAAATCGCGCAAACGCGAAGTCCTATGGATGAACTGGTAAGAGATCGCAAGGTTAGGAATCAGGAACGTGAGACCCCGCCCCTCGGTCAAGTCGGGCGCAGGTTATGACATCTGGAGATTTCCAGAGGTTAGGGGCTCCCAATTCTTGATGACACTTCTTTTTTCCTGCGGCGACATAGGCTCCGTGCGGTGGACCGGTAAATGAGCAGATGAGAAGGTGCATTAGCGCATTGACGCATAGAGCCAGCAAACACATTCACTTGATAGAAACTGGTGGTGCAAATTCGCCGTGGTATTTTTTGGCGGCATCTTCAGATTTACCATTTTGTATTTACGATTTACCACTGTGACCCAAAGCGGGTAGCCGTGATTTTCGACCAAAAGTGCTGATAGCGCAAACCAAAAATGGAAAAATTCAAAATTTTTTTTATTCCTTTCCGGCCAGGCGTTTACGCTTCCGGCTCGGTCTGTTTTTCCCCGAATTTTCGCATCAAATCCGCAGGTCCAGCCAATTGTGGAAGGCCGCTTGTGGGCCCACAGGTAGTTTCTTCCTTTTGGAAGGGACCGCAGCATCGAAGTTCGTTTCAACATTCCGAAATGGCTGGAAAAGCCCTTGCTTTTCCTGGTGCTTTCGTACCGCCGGATTCGCTACGGCTACCCCTTCCGCCGGATTCCGCTGACGCAGGGAAAATACGCCATTGTCGATCCGGAGGATTACGAGCGCTTGCGCAAATACAAATGGCACGTGCAGAAAAGCGTCCACACCTTTTACGCCGTCCATTCGCTCACCAACGGCAA
>CAZPJZ010000168.1:0-5648 GCA_964586995.1 uncultured Pirellulales bacterium
CTGCGGGGCTCGATTGACGATATATGCGCTACTCATACCAGCTTTCTTCGCGCCGGGATGGCGGGGGCCGGTACTGTGGATTATCTATCTTATCGGCATTATCCTGGCGGTCATCTGCGCCAGGATTCTTCGGCTGACCTTGTTCAAAGGCGAAACCATCCCCTTTGTCATGGAGCTGCCGCCTTATCGTATGCCCACCCTCAAGGGGCTGTGCATTCACATGTGGCAGAGGGCCTGGCTGTACTTGAGAAAAGCCGGTACCATCATCCTGGCCGCTTCCATCGTGCTATGGGCGGCGATGAGTTACCCCAAGCCGAGTCCACGGTCACTGGAGGGTCTGGATCCCGAGCAGGCTCGGCAAACGCAGTTGGCTCACTCGGCGGTGGGCAGATTGGGCCTGGCGATAGAGCCGGTCCTGGAGCCGCTTGGGTTCGACTGGAGGATCGGCACGGCCCTTATCGGCGCCACCGTCGCCAAAGAGGTGTTCGTGGCGCAGTTGGGAATCGTCTACGCCGTTGGCAGCGCCGATGAAAAATCACAAACCCTCGGCGAAAAGCTCCGCGCTAACTATACGCCTTTGACCGGTTTTTGCATCATGTTGTTCTGCCTGATCTATGCCCCTTGTGTGGCGACTGTCGCGGTGACCAGGCAGGAGACCGGCTCCTGGGCCTGGGCCCTGTTCCAGTTCTTCGCCCTGACCGCGCTGGCCTATGTATTGACGCTTCTGGTCTATCAGGTTGGTAGACTTTTTTAGGCAGTTCTCGCCCAGCAGCCAATCCAAGAAACACCAAGCTTGCAAGTGCTGGCCATGGGGCGGTTCTATGGAGCCGTGCGCCGAAGCAGCGGCAGCTTTTCCATCACAGCGGCGATTGTCAGCATCAACCCCAAGAAAAGGACGATAGGCGGCCCAAGGGAAAAATCAAGGTAATATGCGAACAACAAACCTGTGATGGATGCTATGGTTGCGACCGTCCAGGCTATGAGCATCCGCGTCGCCCAACCTGAGGCCAATAGCGCAGATAAAGTGGCTGGAATGATAAGAAACGCAAACACAACGACCACGCCGGCGAGTCTGACCGCTGTTGTGATCACAATACCCACCAGGGCATAGAAAACGAAATCCCACCATCCCGCCTTCCAGCCGCTGACAAGACCGTTCCGGTAACTGTCCGAGATTTGAATCAGTGGTCTGCGAAGAATATAAAAGCAGAACCCTGTCGCGCCAAACACCACAAATCCCAGAACAAGGTCCGAGGGTTTTACCCATAATAAAGAGCCCGCAAGCATCTGCTCTGCGTGTATCTCGGTCGGGGCCAGACTGATCAGAAAGACGGCTGCGGCAGCCGCAATCGCGTAAGAGACCCCGATGACGGCCTCAATGGGGATTTGAATATTCGTCTTGCGTAATACCGCACAAAATGCCGCCAACACCAAAACACAGCCGAGCGAGATGGAATGTGAAACCAACGTTTCTTCATGGGCGTCAAAGGCAAGCTGGGCGATGATAGCGCCTACCGCTGCGACCTGGGCCAGAGCGATGTCAATGAAGATGATTTCCCTCCTGAGCACGTGCATGCCGGCGTAAGCCAGTACGCCGCTCATCATCAGACAGGCCAGGAACGGCAAGCCCAACATTTCCAGCAGTTGTGACATTATTCATATCCTTTCCGATGGAGCAGCGTGTGTAAGATGACCGCACAAATAAAGAACGCCCCGAGAGACAGCACAAGGGTGGGGCCGTATGGAAACCCAAACAGATACGATGATCCCAGACCTGTGACACAGGCGATAAACCCCGTGGCCCAACCAATGCACACACCTGCGCCCCACCTTCGGGTGAACATCGCTGCGATAGCCGCTGGAATCATCATAAAGGCGTACGCCAGCAGGACTCCTGCGACAGGGACAATCAAGACGGTTATGATCCCTTCTGTCGCAAAGAACAGGAAGTCCCAAAGCCTCTCGAGCTTTGGCGTTAGGCGACCTTGTGCCAGCGCGATGAATGTGTGTCGGGTCTTGATGTGAAACAAAATAAGGCCGATGTACACAAGGATAGTCACGAGCACCAATGGCCAGTTCACCCATTCCATGTATCCCGAGAGGGTCTTCTCCAGGTGGACGTCCCCTCCGGGAAGCTTATCTGTCAGCATCAGTGAGATGACCACGGCCAATCCGTACAGGATACCGATGATCGCCTCACGGGGAATCTCGCGGCTTCTGGGCTTGACCAGAGCCAGCAACAATGAGCCTACCAGGACGCCGCCCAGCGCCAGCACATAGGACAGAGGCGAGCCGTATTTGATCTGAAAAGCGACTCCTACCAAAGCGCCAAAGGCAGCCAGTTGGTTCAGGACTAAATCACAGAATATCAGAGTTCGTCTGATGATGTGAAGGCCAAGGTACGTGTGCAGAATTAGAACCACCGCGATCAACGAAAGCTGTAGCAAAAATAGGTTCATCGTTCCTGACATCGTCATAACCTTTCTTGGACAAGCCCGGCCCGGCACCGGCTTGTTATTGAACAGCAATCCGGGGTGATTCAGCCCCACACCAATTGCCCCACGGGAAAGAGCCTGTCTTGATGTGGGTTGGGGCCCGATTCCCAGTCCAATTGGTGCGGGGCCGTGTTCACGAGCTTCCACGCGCTTTCAGCAACTGGTCAGTCCAGTAGTCGACCAGTTGGAAATAGTTGTCGATGCCTGGTGCGCCGCCTACAAACAGCGGAAGGATGACCGCCTTGGCCCCGGTTCTCTCAGCGATAGACTTGGTTTTTTGCTCGTCAAAGTAATTGGCAGCGATAATGATGCGTATATTTCTTTGGCGCATCATATCTGTCAGTTCGGCGACATGTTTGAGCGAAGGTGGTATTCCGGGCTTGGGTTCGACGTCGCCAACTTCTTCCAGGCCGAACAGCCTGAGAAAGTAGCTCCAGTCTTTGTGATAGACGACCACTTGTGTTCCTCGCAGAGGCATCATTTTCTTCATCCAGCCACCAAGCCTGTCCACTAAGGGCCTGCCCTGGAAATGGTTCTCTTGCAGAAAGGTTATAAGTTTGCCCTTTTCCGCCAACCCGCAAAGCGTCTGGCCGCCCAGCAATTGGACCAACTCCTCGCCAAATAGGTGGTTGTCCAGCTCTTTTAGCAGGTTATCACGGTTGTTCTGATAGAATTCTCTGCCTTGGTCGTCATTTTTGACCAGTCCGATGGTGATATTGCGCGCGACCTGCTTAGTGTTAATCGGGCTGGTGGTGATATGGGGATTACCGAATACGTGTACGTCACCTTCGGCTTGTGAAATGACTGTTGGTTTCTCGGCCAATTCTATACCTTCCGATACGGCGACATAACCGGTCTCGCCGCTGCGAACCCGCCTGTTTCCGGACTTGTCAACGACCGTGGGCAGCCACATCTCAAGGTCCAGGCCCGTACCAATGAGCGCGTCGGCCTGCCTCACCATCGTAATGAAGGATGGTTTGGGCCTGATGCGGTGGGGATCCTGGACCCCATGAACGATGTACTCGACTGTTACCCTATCACCGCCGATGATTCTTGTCAGGGCGGCGTAGTCCGGCAGTGTCGTGACAACACGCAGCGGCCTGGCTGCCTCCGCCTCGCGGCCGCCGCGGAAGCGTGTCCTCTGCTGCTCGCGACCCGCCTGCACATCTACGGCAAACAGGATGATCAAGAGTATGGATAGTGCAAACAGCAGTCGTTTAAGTCTCGTTGTCATGGTGTATACCTCCATCAGTCCTCAATAGCGTTCATGTTTGTGCGGCCCGGCCGCAAAGACAGTCTGGAACCAGAGAACATGCTCATCGTTTTCCATCCCATTACCCCAGGCGTAATTGTACTCGGCGCGGAAAAACACCCATTCGCTCTGCCACCATGTTATATATGGGCCAACTTGCCAGCGATGTGGATTGCTTTCCGGATAGGCCAGAGGAACAAGAGAGACGCCCGGCAGAACGGCGTAGTCTTTACTATCCGGTTCGTAATAGTCGCCCCGCACACCGACTATCAGGTTCTGGGCGATTTTGCTTTGGATGTAACTGTAGGCGCCCCAGGCATTGATTTTGTCCCGTCCGGAGCCATCCGGCGCCAGAATATCCCGGTTCAGGACATACAGTTCACTTCGCCACTCGATGTTGCGATATAGAGACCGGTCGGCAGGCTCCCATAGCATCGACATATCCGCTCCGAACACCCGTGTACCAAGCGCATCATGCTTTTTTACGACGTTACCGGGGGTTATTTCGACGTCCCATTCATCGTTCCAGCCAAACAAGCCGCTGAAGCCGAACTCAAGGTAGGTATCGCGCGACAGGTCACGGTAGTTCTTGTAGTGAAATAGAAGCGATGGGGTACCCAGGGTTTCGCCATTGAACAGGTGCTCATTCTCGGTGTTGGTGACCTGGACGGTCAAGCCATGGTGGGCGCCCGCCCATTCTGGAAGTGACCAATCAAGCGAGGCGCCGGTCTGATACAGGCCACCATCGCCGAATATTCGCTGCAACGCCAAGGGATATTGCACCTGATCGAGGGCGTCCTCGTGCCAGCGATTGACGATGCCAAACTGCTGGCGAAATCGGCCCACATCGACAGTGGCGCCTTCGAGCATCGTGAAATGGGTGTAGTAAGCCTCTTCTGCATCCACCTCGTCGTCGCTTATATGAATTGTGGCTTTCATCCGTGAAAATGGGTCAAGGTAGGATTGGAAATTCAGTTCAAGTCCCCTCAGCAAGGCATCCGTACGTTTTCTGGTGCCATCCTGGTGTCTGAAATAGGCAATTAGATCACCGGCCACACTGATTTCCGGGTTGAGTTGTTGCAGGTTCAGCCCTCTGGCTTTATACACGACCTCTTCCGGAGGCTTCTCTTCCTTTTTCGGGCCCGTCAGGCTCTCGGCCATCTCACGCAGCTTGGCCAGTTCGTCCTCGGCTTCGGCCTGCTCAGGGACGGCAGGAGCTTGCCGGAGCTTCTCGATCTTCTCTTCTAAAGCACGGATTTCAGCCTCGTGCTCTTGTTTCATTTCGTCCATCAGGCGCTTCAGTTGGAGTATCTGCTGTTCGAGCTGCTTTAATTCGCCGCTCTGGGGCTTGTCGCCTTGGGCCAAGCCGCAATTGCACAAACCGACGCCTATGAGCAGATAAGCTGCGCAAAGTGTTCTTTTGGCTCGCATGTTTATGTCTCCCTTCAATAGCTGACATAGCAGCTACCACGTCCTGTGCCCCTTGGGTTTGGGGGGTTGCCTGTCGGCTGTCCCGACCTTATATTCTCAGGATGCGGCCTTGAGCTGGCAGCGGCACATCCGTGCGCTGCCGGCACGTCAAGAGGTGGTAGCCAGGGGAGGTGCTCGCAGCAGGATTGTTGAGCCGGTACACTCGTGGCTGACCACGATTGTGTAATCCGGCAGACGGTAGGAAACAACCGGGATTGGCGTACAGACCAGACTGGCCCCGTAGGTGACTTGGGTGGAATTGGACTTCGCCAGGAAGGCGCAAGCAGGACATGGCCCCTTACACGAGGCAATCCCGACAGTGGCCGCGACGTTGTGTTTCGGTGCGGTGAGCGAGGAATCTTCATTGTGGAATAGATCAACCCCCAGCGCCACAATCCCGTAGATGGCGACCATCGCCACCGACGTTATCT
>CAZPJZ010000169.1:0-5623 GCA_964586995.1 uncultured Pirellulales bacterium
GTCGGCACGCATCCCGCCGAGGTAGCGGGAGTGATGAGCGCGTCCGTTGTAAGTGGAGCATCCGGAATCTGGGTCGGCTGGATGTGGCTATTCGGGACTCCCTTCTACTGGATTATTGCGCCGGTGGTCCGCAGAATGCGCTGCCTGACGTTGGCCGATTTCTTCCAGCAGCGCTTCGGAAAACCTGCCAGTGTGCTCTACATAATTGTAGCCTCTACAGGAATGACCATTTTTCTGGCGGGCGTTTTGCTTGCTACCACACGCACCGTGCAGGGCATGATGGGCATTTCGGCAGGTCAGCAAAGTGAGGCCTGGTTCTTCGGCATTCTGCTGGCGATGACGGCGGTGTTTATAATCTACAGCTACTGGGGCGGGATAATCGCCGCCATCCGGACCGATATGATTCAGGGCCTCATGATTATCTCTCTATCATTCGTTACCATTCCGGCGGCTCTCGGCCTAAAGGAGGTAGGCGCTCTGGCAGGTATCCGCACCACGTTGGCAGGACAAAACGCAGACTATCTGAGTTTGTTTGACCCAAAAGGCTTTAATTTGCTGACAGTGCTTTTGCTGTCGATAAACGCACCATTGACGGCGCTTGCTTTTCCGCACCTGATGTCGGTGTGTGGTGCGGGACGAACTGAATGGGAGGGACGAATCGGATTCACCTACGGCAATATTCTCAAGCGGGTCTGCACGATCGGCTGGGCCGTGCTGGGATTATGCTGGCTGGTATATCTATTGAATACGGGTTCTACGATACACAGGGACACCGCCTTCGGCGATTCAATTCGCCGGCTGCTGCCGCCGGTGCTTCAGGGCGTGATGCTGGCGTGCGTGATGGCCGCCGCCATGTCCTCCGGCGACGCGGTCCAGGTCACCGTCGCGGGACTATTTTCCCAGAATTTCTACCGCGTCTATCTTAATCCCAAGGCTGACGAGAATCGGCTTGTGGCTGTAACCCGAATAACCGGAGTCATAGTGGCGCTTCTGTCACTCGTCGGGGCAATCCTTATGCGCAGCAATCTGGTCAGGGCAATCCTTGACTACTTCAATATCCTCAGCCTGGTGGGCATTTCCACCGCGATGGGAATTCTCTGGCGTCGAATGAATACGACCGGGATGTTTTGCAGCACAATCTCGGCCGTGGCCAGCTTCATCGTGACCCGATACGTGCTGGACTGCTCTCGCGACATCACCATTGGTGTTCCTATAGCTGCGGGCTTGGCCGCCGGCGTTATCGGCAGCCTGCTGACGAGGCCGCCAAAACCTGAGACGATTGAGAAATTCTTGAAGAAGATCTACGTTCCCATCGGCCAGGAAGCCAGACTCGATTTGCCTCTGGATGAGGCTGTGCCCCAATCCAAGCGCTGGCTCACTACCGGCGGGCTTTTCATTGTTAAGCCATCGCGCCAATCCTGGATCGGCTTTGTCGTCACACTGGCAATCTGTCTTTGCTGCATCCTGGCGATGCTGGCAATACTACGTCTGTAAGGTTGACCCGGTGCACGGGATGGACAAGGACACGAGCACGATGAATAAGATCGGACTTGTCGGTCTTGGCTTAGTCGGCACGGCAATCGCCGAGCGTTTGCTCGCTGCACATTTCGATGTCGTCGGCTTCGATATCGATTCAGAAAGATGCGAGCAGCTCAAGCAATTGGGCGGCAAAGCTTTCGCCAATCCCGCGGAAGTTGCACAGCGAGCCGACCGCGTTGTCCTGTCCTTACCCGACACGACGGTTGTCCAGCAAGTTGTGGAAGGTCCCCACGGTCTTTTGCAGGCTGAAACGCCGCCCAGATACATCATCGATACGACCACCGGCGATCCCGAAGAAACAATCAGGCTGGCGCAGCGGCTGGCAGAACGAGCAATTTGTTTTCTGGATGCTACAATCTCCGGCTCAAGCCACCAGGTCAGAGACCGCCAGGCAATCTTCATGGTCGGCGGTGACAAAGCGGCGTTCGAGGCGTGCGTTGATATTCTCAATGCGATTACCGAAAAAGTATTTTATCTGGGTCCGTCCGGCAGTGGCTCCAAGGCAAAGCTCGCCAGCAACCTGATCCTCGGATTAAACCGCCTGGCTATAGCTGAAGGACTCGTCTTCGCACGCAGACTGGGTTTGGAGCTGGAGCGCTTTCTTGAACTGCTAAGAGTCAGCCCGGCTTATTCGGCTGCGATGGACACCAAGGGCAAAAAAATGCTCAATGGTGATTTCACGCCGGAGGCCAGGATTCACCAGCACCACAAAGACGTATCACTGATTCTTAAATACGCAGAAAAAGCCGGCCAGGACCTGCCGTTGTCGCGAGTGCACCTGGATATATTGGAAAAGTCCATAGCAGCGGGCGACGGCGAAATGGATAACTCTGCGGTCATCCGCGAGATTGAACGCAGGCACAAGCTATAGCGCTGCATAAACGAAAGGAACATAGACAAGATGGAGTTCTCACCTTCGGTATATGAGCATGCCGCCAGAGTCATCAACGCAAGTCCCTGGGATGTGTCGCGCGATCCCAAGCTGCTGGCCGAGGGTAATGTAGAGGCCTTTCGTCTCTACGGGCATCGTCCTGTGGTGGTCGGCATAGATATTTACAATCTGGAGGCTGAAGCATACGGTGCGCCTGTTGATAGGCCCAGCGGCAATGGAATCCCCGCCATTTCCAGGCACAGATATTCTACGCTGGAGGAACTGCTGGCGCTGCCGCCGCTCGACCCGAAAGAAGATGGCAGAATCCCGATGGTCATACAAGCTGCTAAACAGGTTGCCAGGCGATGTCCGGAGGCCGACGTCAGGGCTCCTTTGGGCGGCCCGTTTTCGATAGCGGCGAACCTGATGGGCTTTGAGGCCCTGCTGTGCGAAGTTCTAAGTAATCCGGCTTCGGTCGCCGGGGTTCTGCGGCACCTTGTGACCGGCCAGGTGAGATTTGCGCAGGAGGTTGTGGATAACGGCCTGGACATAGCCTTCTTTGAGTCCGCCGCGACACCGCCTTTGCTGTCGCCTGCACAGTTCAGGGACATCGAGCTGCCGGCTCTGAAAGAAATAATGGAAAAGACCGGTGCTGTAGTCGGTCATCCTGTCCCCTGCATCATTGGCGGCAATACTGCCCCCATCCTTGAGGCGATTCTCGAGACGGGAACCGGGTACGTTTGCTGCCCGGCTGAAACCGACCAGCGTGTGTTTATGGAAAAGATAAGGGCACATCCCGAAGTCATGGTTAGAATAAACATGGACCCGCGACCCATGACGGCAAAAAACTTTCAGGCGGTTCAAAAGGAAGTTGACAGGGTGCTGGCACTGGCTGAGAATAGGCGCAATGTCTGCTTGGGAACGGGCTGTCTGCCGTACGAGACGGCCCCGGAAATGGTCATCAAAACACGAGAGTATATCCTATCGAAGAGCAGCTAAACACACTTAAAAGGGGAGAACAAACGTATGGTTAGGAATGTTGAGCAGGAACGCCAATTGATCCGCACGGCTCGACAAAAAGGCCGGGGGGCAATGTTCAAGACATTTGCGAGATTGTCCGGGCCCGGCTGGATGCAAAGCGGTATAACCATCGGCGGCGTGTCATTCTCATCGAGTCTTTACCTCGGTGTGTTATCGGGCTTTACTTTTCTGTGGCTGCAACCTCTGGTGATGATACTTGGCATTGTCATGCTCAGCGCCATCGCCTACGTGACACTGTCGAGCGGGCAGCGGCCTTTGCGTGCCATAAACGAACATATCAGCCCCGTGCTCGGCTGGAGCTGGCTGTTCGCATCAATGGCGGCTAACCTGGTCTGGTCGATGCCGCAGTTTGCACTGGGCACCGCCGCAATTCAGCAGAATCTGCTGCCTAACCTCGTCGGGCCAAAGGCGATGCCGGACCCCTGGGGCAGAGTATTGGTCGTGGGCTGCTTCTTGGCCGTCTGCATTACCGTCACCATGTTCTACGGCGCCGGAGCACGAGGGGTCAAAATCTTCGAAAT
Source organism: uncultured Pirellulales bacterium (assembly GCA_964586995.1). Lineage (GTDB taxonomy): Bacteria > Planctomycetota > Phycisphaerae > Sedimentisphaerales > Anaerobacaceae > JAFNGF01. The sequence goes on from CAZPJZ010000169.1 coordinate 3,973, forward strand.
CATCATAAAGGCAATCGTGAGCATGATTGTATTGTGTTTTTTCGGCGTCGTGCTGAAGCTCGGTTTCAAGGGAGTTGTTGACTGGGGCGAGGCGCTGCGCGGCCTGATACCCGACCCGCGGTTCCTTTTCAGACCTGCAGAGGGCTTTACGCCGTATCTTACGGCCGTTGCCGAAAACTGCCGCCAATTCTGGACAAATCTTATCGTTACCCAGCAGCGCGGCGTCATGGTGAGTGCGGCGGCCGCAAGCGTAGGCGTCAACATGACGTTTCTGCTTCCATACTCTATGCTGCGCAGGGGCTGGGACAAGGACTTTCGGGGCCTGGCAATCTTCGACCTCTCGACGGGCCTGTTCATACCGTTCGTCCTGGCAACCGGCTTTGTTGTTATGGCTTCGGCTTCGCGATTCTATACCGTTCCGGCCCCGGGGTTCGTGCCCGATGAGCCGGGCGGAGTCGTATCGGTTGAGCCTGCGGAGAATCTTGTCGGGCCGTACAAGGCGCTGCTCAAGCAACGGCTGGCCTTCGAAACAGGCGATGAGGCGGTGGCCGCCCTTTCAGCAGAGCAGTTACAGCAGAAAATTGAGGCACTTCCTTATGCCGACAAGAAGATGGCGGCGATGCTTGTCAAACGAGACAACTTCAACTTGGCCAAGACGCTGGAGCCGCTGACGGGCTCGGTTGTCGCGCAATACCTCTTCGGCCTGGGCGTAATGGGATTGGGGCTAAGCGCCGCAACGGTTCTGATGTCCATCAACGGGCTGTGCCTGTGCGAGCTGCTCAACAGACCGCCGACGGGCTGGCCCCAGCGCATCGGCGTTCTGATGGTCTCGGTGGGCGCCGTGGGCGCCATCCTCTGGAAGCAGCCGGCACCCTGGCTGGCCATACCGACCTCCGCATTCTGCACCGTACTTTTGCCGATCGCATATTTTATATTCTTGCTGGTTATGAACCAAAGAAGAATCCTCGGCGACAGCGTGCCGAGAGGCGGCAAGCGCATCCTCTGGAACGTCCTGATGAGCCTCTCCACCGCCGTGGCAACGTTTATCAGTGTCTGGAGTCTCTGGTCCAGATTGAGGTGGTGGGGCATCGTCATAATCATTGCGTTTGTCGCACTTATTCTGATTGTTCATTTCACCCGCAAAGCAGATTAGCCCCCGGACCTGTGCCGGGGGCAGGCCCTGCCCACAGGCGGCAGGGCTAAGGGCCGCATGACGGACGAGCAATGGAAAAAACTGTTGGCGGTCTTAAATGGAGAGTTGTTTGAACCGCTGCCCGTCGGGTTCATCATAGATAGTCCCTGGCTTCCCGGTTGGGCGGGCATGTCCATAATGGACTATTTCACCAGCGAGCAGATGTGGTTCGAGGCCAATCTCCAGGCCGTGCGAAGATTTCCCGATGTGATGTTTCTGCCGGGCTTCTGGGCGGAGTTCGGCATGTGCACGGAGCCTTCCGCCTTCGGCTCAAAATGCCGCTGGCAGGAAAATGAATTTCCGTTCGCCGAGAAAATCCTGGCCGATATCAAGGCCGTTGATTCGCTTCGCAGGGCCGATCCGAGAACGGATGGGCTGCCGCCCTTTGTCCTAAAGCGTCTGCGGCATTACCAGGCCGGAATCGAGCAAGCAGGTCACGCCATCAGGTTCGCCGTCTCG
>CAZPJZ010000170.1:0-5620 GCA_964586995.1 uncultured Pirellulales bacterium
TGTCCCCGCAAAAGCGGGGAACGGGGCGCGCTCGTCTCTTAGCCCTGGCCTTTCGGCGGGGCTAAAAAAGCGGGTCGCGTCCGGTGGCGACAGGATGAAATATCCCGGGGCCGGGCTTGAGATTCTCCTGCCTGGGCACAAGATCGAGCTTCGAGGCATTCAGCAGCCAGTTCCAACTGAAGGTTCGGCCGGTATAGGCCGCCATACGCGCGCCGATAGCCGTCAATGTGCTCTCGGCGACCTGCCGGCCCTCGTTAAGTGGCTGGCCGCTCCGAATGCTCTCGATCAGGTCGATGTGCTCTTGCTGCTGTCCGTTGACGCTGCGGCCCTCATATTGCCACGCGTTTTCACCCGAGATGCGCCTGTTGCAGTCACTTGTACCCTTGGTGCCGACGATTTTTTCGTCGCCGCGTCCGGTGCCGGGACTGTGCCCGCTGAAGCTAAGGCATCGGGCGCCATTGGCGTACTCGAACTCGGCAAAGATGTGGTCCCAGATGTCCCCGTTGTACCTCTCCCAGCCCTCCTCGCTGCCGTTGTTATACTTGCGGCAGACGTCCTTCGCCGGGCCCATCTGAGCATCGTTGTAGCTGCGCCAGCCGCGGCCGCCCACGGCGGTGAACTTCACCGGCGGCCCATTGAAGCACCAATTCATCACGTCGATGTTATGGATGTGCTGCTCGCAGATCTGGTCGCCGGACAGCCAGGTAAAGTGGTACCAGTTGTAGCACTGCCACTCCAGCTCGCTCATGCCTTCGACGTAGCCTCGGAACCAGATGCCGCCGCCGTACCAGTAGCACTGGCCGCCCACCAGCTCGCCGATGGCACCGTCGTGGATGCGCTTCATGAGCTCTACGCGGCCGAACTCGTGCCGGCGCTGGGTGCCGGCGACGATAGCCAGACCCTTGTCTTGTGCGATTTTCGAGGCTTCCATGACCTCTCGACAGCCGGCCACGTCCGTGGCGACAGGCTTCTCGGTGAAGATGTGCTTTCCGGCCTTGACGGCGGCCAGCATCTGCCGCCCACGAAATGCCGGCGCGGTCGCCATCAACAGCAGGTCCGCCTCGCACCGGGCCAGCTTCTCGTGGCAGTCAAAGCCCCAGAAGAGGTGATCGTCGTCGATCTTCACACGATCGTTGTATTTCTCGCCCTTTGAGAATCTTTCCCGCGTTCTGCGGACTTGGTTCTCAAAAAGGTCCGCCAGGGCGATGACCTCTACACCGGGATCGGCCTGCAGGCAGTGTTGCAAGGCGCCATTGCCGCGTCCGCCGCACCCGAGCAGACCTACCTTGATTCTGGCCGAGCCTTGCGCGTAAGCGATATGTCCAATTGACGCGGCAGCCGCCATTGCACCGGCGGCTACGGTTGCATGCTTATCTGGTCCACTCTTATTCTTCTCTGACGAAGCCATATTAAGAATCTCCTTTGCACGTTGTCTTGAACCATTTGGCGGAGTATGCGGGTGGATCAAGTCAGCAACCTGTCCGCAACCATTACCCGCCTCTGCTGCCACGCCTACTTTGCTCCGCCAGACCGGGCAACTCGTACTTGCCGGGAACCGCGAACGGCGGAACAGGCTTGGAATCGGCGAGCGCCAAACCTTCGGGCGGCAGCAGATTCAGCGTGCACCTGCTCATGAACCACGAGCGGTTGAATCGCTGCCGGGAATAGGCTGATTCCCGACCCATTATTGCGCAAAGCGTGCTCTCGGCGATCCGCCGGCCCTCATTGAGCGGGCTGCCGTCCCGAATGCTTTTAATCAAGTCGGTGTGCTCCTGGACGTACGGGTTGGGGTGCGGCCCCTCATAGCGCCAGGGATTCTCGCCCTCGATAGTGCCGCAGCAGTCGCTGACACCCTTTGTGCCGACCACGCGCTCACTGACGTTGTCTGTCGTACCCTCGATCTGCCGGCACATGCTGATGGTCCGCACGTCGTTGGGGTAGAAAAACTCGACCCCGAAATGGTCAAAGATGTTGCCGTACTCCGGACCCGTGCGATATTGCCGACCGCCCAGACCGTGTACCTGTTCGGGAAGGGCATCGAAGGCCCAGTTGATAACGTCAATATTGTGCACGTGCTGCTCGACAATGTGGTCGCCGGACAGCCACGTGAAGTACAGCCAGTTGCGGATTTGCCACTCGACGTCGCCCTGATTGGGCTGGCGTTTGTTGACCCAGAGTCCGCCCTGGTTCCAGTAGCATTGGGCCGAGACAATTTCGCCGATCGCGCCGTCGTGGATTCGCTTAATCGTTTCCACGTAGACCGGCTGGTGGCGCCGCTGCGTGCCCGCCACGACGGCCAAGTTCTTCTGGGCGGCCTTTTCGGACGCCTCGATGACCATTTTCACACCTGCCGGACAAACCGCCACGGGCTTTTCCATGAAGACGTGCTTGCCGCGGTTGATGGCCTCAGCGAACTGCATGGGCCGAAAGCCCGGCGGTGTCGCCAGGATGACCAGGTCCACATTGTCCAGTGCCATTAGCTCTTTATATCCGTCCAGGCCAACGAAGCACCGATTGCTGCGGACCTTGAACTCTTTCCTCAGGCCGTCAAGCCGGTCGCCAAACGCGTCGGCCAGAGCGACAATTCTGACGCCCGGCGAAGACTTGACGCAATCTCGCGCCGCGTCCGAGCCTCGCCCGCCACAACCGACCACGCCGACGCGGATCGTGCTGCCGCCCCGCGCCTCCGCCAAGGGCGCGGCCACGCCCGTCAGCGCCAGCGTTCCGGCCGCCACTGCCGAGCTCTTCAAGAGTTCCCGTCGTGTTAGTCTCTGTTTGTGCATCATGTTTATCTCTCCAACTCTACATCCGTTGTAAGCTTCGCCTGCTTTTCAGCGTCAAGGTCTCCCAAAACGATCCCTTCCTGCCACTGACCCAGCCTGAATGAGAAATAACCACATCGAGACTGAAATTGCAAGCCTGTATTGGTTGTACGGGCGAGATTTCACCAAGTGGTCAGCAACCGTGCCGCAGGGTGTCTCGGCCATTCTCGCTTCTCATCAATAGGCGGGTTGTTCGTATTCTTGGAAAACAAGATCGGCGACCTTGACACGAATTGGCTTGGAAGTCCCCTCATCGTGCGGGTGAGCCCTGTTAGTAAGAATGATGACGTAGACTCTGCTTACCGGGTCACAAACGATGGAAGTTCCAGTGTAGCCGGTATGACAAAACGCACGCTCTGAAGCAAACGAGCCTTTTACCCATGAATAGCTGGAGCTGACGTCGAAGCCATACGCTCGACCATGCGATTGAACGGTGGTCAGCATTGCGACAGCCTGTGGGCTAAGAATTCTAAGGCCGTTTAGCCTTCCCATGTTCAAGAGCATCCGGCAATAGAGCGACAAATCGTAAGCGGTAGAGAAAAGCCCCGCATTGCCGGATATGCCGCCCATCAGTCTTGCCAGCGGGTCGTGGACCGTCCCGCGAAGCAGATGTCCCTGCAGAAACTGAGTGGCTGCGATATCGTTATGCCAGGATTCAGGTGGGTTAAAAGTGGTACGTCTCATCTTGAGCGGCTCAAAAATGTTTTCGGCGGCGAAATCTGCAAGATTCTGCCCGCTGGCTATTTCTACTATCTTGGATAGGATGATGTAACCCAGGCAACTGTAGCGAAATTCTTCGCCGGGTTTACTGAGAGCCTTCATCCGGCATATTTTTTCTATCACTTCATCGGGGCATAGGCTCCCGAATTGCTCTTTCAATTCATTTGCATCTGTATACGCCGGCAAGCCGGATGTATGAGTAAGAAGATGCTGAATTGTCACCTGCTCTTTGCCATTGCCGGCAAAATCAGCGATATACTTGCCTACGTAATCGGTCAGCTCGATCTGTTTCCGGTCAACCAAGATCATTATCGAGGTTGCCGTGGCGACCGGTTTTGTTAGCGACGCCACATCAAAAATCGTTTCCTTGCTCATTGCCTCGCTGTACGGCTCTGCAACCGCCTGGCCGAAAGCCCGCCAGTACACAATTCTATCGGCCTGGCCCACGAGAACCACCGCGCCGGGAAAACTGCCGTTTCTTATTTCCTCCTCGACAACGGCATCAATTGAGCTTAGCTTTTCTTCGGCGGCCTTTCTGGTATTCGGCTGACAGCCTATGGCCAGGCAGACTGATAGGACAAGAAAAATCAAGATGCTCTGTCTAAGTCTCATTTCTATATTATAATAAAATCCGGCAGTGTAGTGATATTTATTGATGCCATTGATGCTGCGGGAGTAAACCAGCATCAATTTACAAGGGACGGCTGATGGGATTTGTATCTCTAACGTGTGCAATAGCGGTGGCGACGTTGCCTTCGGCCGGCGATGCCGTTAAGACCGGGTTAGACAATATCGCCGGGCACAAGGAATTGTTTGCCGGCAACCGCATCGGAATCGTTACCAACCATACTGCCTACAACAGCAGCGGAAAATACATAGTGGACGTATTCCGCAGTATCGAAAACGCAAGGCTCACGGCTCTTTTCAGCCCGGAGCACGGCATACATGGTGATCAGGAGGACGGAAAGGCAATCAACGGCCAGATAGATACGCGCTACAATCTGCCCGTTTACAGCCTGTACGGCAAAACCAATAAGCCTACCGCAGAGATGCTCAAGAATGTTGATGTTCTTGTCTTCGACATCCAGGATATAGGGGCACGCTTCTACACCTATATTTCCACAATGTCTTTAGCAATGGAGGCGGCTGCTGAATGCGGCAAACGTTTTGTCGTTCTGGATCGCCCCAACCCCATAAATGGCCTGAAAGTCGAAGGCAATATCCTGGAGCCGGAGTTTGCCAGCTTTGTGGGAATGCATCCGCTGCCGGTAAGACACGGCATGACGGTGGGGGAGTTGGCAACAATGTTCAACCAACAGGGTTGGCTCAGAAATGGTGTCCGGGCTGATCTGGTCGCTGTGCCCATGAAGGGCTGGCGTCGCCGCATGTGGTACGACCAGACGGGCCTTGCATTTATCAAGCCTTCCCCCAATATTCCCGACCTGCAAACGGCTGTTGTTTATCCCGGCTTATGTCTGCTGGAAGGTACCAACGTATCCGAGGGACGAGGTACCGACATGCCATTTAGACAGTTTGGCGCACCCTGGATTGATTCAGCAAACCTCGCCATGCGACTCAACCGGCTGAATCTGCCGGGATTGCGATTTGAGCCGGCCAGCTTCACGCCCACCAGTTCCAAGTACCAAGGCCAGAAATGTCACGGCGTCAAGATCATCACAACCGATAGAGAGTTGCTCCAGGCATACTACGGCGGGATTGTGATTGTCAATGAGCTCTTCAAGATGTATCCAGAACAATTCCGGTGGAGAACAAGGCACTTTGACCATCTGTGTGGGACATCAGCAATTCGCGAAGCCATTACCGCCCGGTCATCGCTGGACGCACTGCGCAAAGGCTGGGAGCCGGAGCTGAAATCGTTTCTGGCGATCCGAAAGAAATATCTGATGTATCCGGATTGAACGCGGCTGCATCATAGCAACTGGAACGTCACGTACAGCCATTTTTTTTGCTCCGGATGTGTTCGATGGCTAGTGCCACCGGCGATGGAACCTCTTGGCCTTGCTTGGTGCGTGAATCTACTTGTTCTATTGCCTGATGCAGTGCGATGCACGCCTGTT
>CAZPJZ010000171.1:0-5608 GCA_964586995.1 uncultured Pirellulales bacterium
TGACGCTGATTAACACAAACAGAATGGTCCCTCCCATAGGGCCGATCGGCCTTGACTATGTCGCAGCCGCTGTCAAGAAGGCGGGCATCGATGTGGATGTCCTTGATTTATGTCTATGCGATGAGCCCGATGCCGCGATTCAGAGCTATTTCGCCGGCCACAGCCCCGAACTGGTGGGCCTATCGTTTCGCAATGCCGACGACTCCTTCTGGCCAAGCGCCGAGTGGTTTGTGCCGGGCTTGGCTGAGACCGTCACTAAGTTACGACAAGTCACGGACGCCCCCATCGTTATTGGCGGAGTGGGATTTTCGATCTTCGCACAGAGGATCGTCAAACATACCGGCGCCGATTTCGGAATCCGCGGTGATGGCGAAGATGCCATTGTCTCACTGCTTCAAGCGTTGCGAAGCTCGCGACGCCTTGAGACCGTCGACGGGCTGGTCTGGCAACAGAATGGAGTGTTCCGCAGCAACCTGGCCGCCTGGCCCTCGCCGCTGTCTTTGCCGAGCAGTCGTGACTTCGTTGACAATGTTGCCTACTTGCAAAGAGGCGGTCAGTGCGGCATAGAAACCAAGCGAGGCTGCAATCGTCGCTGCTCGTACTGCGCGGACCATCTGGCCAAGGGAGTAACGCTGCGGCCGCGAGATGCTCGGGAAGTTGCCGACGAGGTCGAGTCGCTGATATCGCAGGGAGTTGAGGTGCTCCATTTATGTGATTCGGAATTCAATGTCCCTCGAAACCACGCGTACGCGGTCTGTGAGGAATTCGCTCGCCGCTCGCTGGCAGAACGCGTCCGCTGGTACACATACATGGCGGTCGTGCCGTTCGATGCGGCGCTTGCCAACATGATGAGCCGTGCCGGCTGCATCGGGATCGACTTCACGGGCGACTCAGCCTGTCCCTCGATGCTCAAGGCTTACCGTCAGCCGCACCTCAAAGAAGACCTTGCCTCGGCGGTGCGTCTGTGCCGTGACAACGGCATCAAGGTCATGATAGACCTGCTGCTGGGTGGGCCCGGCGAAACGCCGCAGACATTGGCACAGACAATCGACCTGATCAAACAAATCAATCCGGATTGCGCCGGCGCGGCCCTCGGCATCCGAGTTTATCCCGGCACACAAATGGCCCAGGTGGTAGCTAACGAAGGCCCAGCCGAGACGAATCCGAACATACGCAGAAGGTATGACGGGCCCGTGGATTTGTTCAAGCCGACGTTCTATATATCGCAGTCTTTAGGTCCACGACCGGCCAAGATTGTGCGCGAATTGATCGCCGGCGACACAAGGTTCTTTGAGCCAATGGAGGAACCGTCGCCATCAAGTGCAGGAACTAACCAATCCACCGACCACAATTACAATGATAACACTGAGCTGGTAGAAGCAATCAAAAAGGGCGCCCGCGGCGCATACTGGGACATCCTCTATCAGATTCGTGGTTCGACAAGTCCACGACTCGACTGCGCGCGTCGAAATCCACCCTGAGCAAAGTCGAAGGGCGACTCATGCTATCTGCCATTGAACGTTCGACATTCCTTGCTAAATATTAGCTCTTTTCTACTGTGGCACACACGCCGGGTTCGGCTTTATATTGCAATCAATTAGCCAGTTTTCTGCTATTCGTGCAAAATCGTAAAAATCAACCTTGCAATCGTTATTTAAGTCGCCGTTAAGTTTGTATTGACACATATCCTCTGTGTCTTTCAAAGGACCTTGCTCATAACGAAACCGCAGACTCTGCAATATCGCGTTTTGCGCAAAGGTGCTAAGGAAAATCAGCTTCACGTATCTGACCGCAACTCCGGTTCTAGAGCTTGAGAACATAACCGGCACCGGGACAGACGGACTTCCGGTTGGAAGCTCGCCTGTGGGCGGCCTCGGCAGAATTGCCTCTGAGTATCGTTGGTCGGCACCCGCAAACTGGACCTTATAGTTCCAGGGAAGAAATGTGCCATCCCACTTCAGCTCAATTCCTTTAACAGGCAATGGATGGACATCAAGCAGGTCGATAATAACCTCTACCGGCACTTCCAATCCTCTGGGAAAATGCCATTGGGTAGTCTGCCCATCCGGGAGCTTATCAATCTTCAACCTCGGATCTGAACACATTACATTAGGTTCGACCGTTGCACGCATACGCTTTGCGTACGCTGAAAGTTTCGTAGCACGTTGCTGGTACCACTGCCATGTCGGGTCTTTAGTATAGACAGGCCGGGTATGTGGCCCTCCATGAATGACTGGATAATATACCCGGTGCAATCTTGATACATCGTAGATTAGCTGGCCCTGGGAATTAAGGTCAATCCCAAAACCATATATCTTTTTATCAGTGCTTACCCAATCAGAACCTTGAGGTGTTAATGATAGCACATCATTCCAATGACGGGTGTTCTTCACTCTGCTACTGCTATTGCCCTCAAGAAGAGATACCTCTACCCGAAAGACGTTTCCAAGAACATCTTCGTGTACCCACATCTCATTTACCATAAGACTGTGTGCCCCGCCGTCCATAACCCAGGTATCGCTCACATCATCATACTCTCTTATAGCTACATACGCGCCGGGAACAGGGACCGTTACGCCAAGCTCAAAATCCTCATAGTCCACATCCTCTGGCTCTATCCATCTGCCGCGGCCTCCGCTGTTCTGTTCGGTTGTGTACCACTGCTTAAGCGTTCCGACACCGTGAATCTGCCAGTCAGTGTGCCAGTCGGTACTATATCCGCCGGCATAAGGAATTCCAGTTTCACGATGCCAATATGAAATCGTCTCTGAGCACCACCACTCTCGTCCATCAAAGCCCAATCCAAACCAGTTTATTAGAAAAGACACCAAGATTGCCGTATCTTCACTGTTGCAGCCGAGCACCATCTGGTAATATGGCTTGCCGCCGTCATCGACACAAGATTCCTGTGTTCCAACTGTTGCAATCGCCACATCCTGAATAAAGGCACCTGCAGGGTCCCATGCACCGGTATCATCGAAACAAACGCAATCGGGCGCATCGGGTTCATAGTCGCAAGCAGCGAATGCGTCTGCTGGGGCAATTATCAACGCCGACACAAATATCACATTCAAAAGCGTAATCATTGAATCGTTTCTCATGTTCATTACTCTCACTCTTTCCCTTGTCCTAACCATCAAACTGACATCTATGGATTATTATAACAAAATTCGGCTCTGGATGCACGTTTTTTATATGGTACTACACTGAAGGCAGAACTCTCCACTCATCCGCCTAAAGCGGATTCGGTCGAGGTGACAATGAAAGCTATTGCCTATACTGGTTGAATAATAAGGATTGAGATAACGCCACAACTGCTAATCGAGTAAGAACTGCTCCTGATAAGCTGGGGCGGTTACTTGCCAGCCGGTCTTCTGCCTGATGTAGTCAGTGAAGTGCTCCGTGCTTTCTGGCTCACCGTGCACGACAAAAACCCGCCTGGGAGGCTTCTTCAGGCCGCGCAGCCACTTCAAAAGCTCATCCCTATCTGCGTGGGCGGAGAAGCCGTTTATCTGTACGACTGTTGCCCTAACCGGATATTCTTTGCCGAGTATCCTGACCTGCTTTTCGCCGTCAACGATGCGTCTGCCGAGCGTGCCGACAGCCTGATAGCCGACGAACATTATCGTACTTTCGGGTCTGGAAATGTTATTGACCAGATGGTGCTTTATTCGGCCCCCGGTGCACATGCCGGAGCCCGCTATGATCATCACCGTCCCTCTGATGTGATTGATCGCTTTTGACTCTCTGGTCGTTTCGATCATTTTCAGCCCAGGAAATTTGAAGGGAGATTTGTGCTTCTCGATGTACGCAGCCATCTCGTGGTCGTACAGCTCGGGGTGATTCTCGAACACGCGGGTAATACTCGTGGCCATGGGACTATCGAGAAAGACCAGAATATGGGGTATCGCATCCTCCAGCAGCAGTTGGTTTACATAGAACAGCAGCTCCTGAGACCGCTCCAGTGCAAAGCTCGGGACCACGATGTTGCCGCCCGCTTCGCTGGTCGAGTTTACGACCTGGGCGATGGCCTTGTTAATTTCTTCGCGCTGGTGATGGACCCGGTCACCGTAAGTGGATTCAACCAGGATGTAATCGGCCTGTTCCACATAAGTGGGATCGTGGACGATGGGCCGGTCGGGCCTGCCGATGTCACCCGAAAACAAGATGCTCCGGGCCTGTCCATTCTCTTCAACCTTGACTTTTATTATTGAAGAACCCAGCACGTGCCCGGCATCACAAAAAGTCGCTTCAATATTCTCGGCTATCTGGACAGGCTGCTTGTACCTCACCGCCGAAAAAAGCGGAAAACAGGCTTCGGCATCAGCGGTCGTATAGAGGGGCACCACCGGATATGGACCCTTTCGGCCCTCTCGTTCATGTCGTCTGCGTTTGAACTCGGCGTCCTCTTCCTGCAGTTTGGCCGAATCCAGCAGGATGATCTTGGCAATCTCCGCCGTCGCCGCTGTGCAATATATTTTGCCTTTGAAGCCCTCACGAACAAGCTTGGGCAGCAAACCACAATGGTCCAGGTGGGCGTGAGTCAAGAGCACCGCATCAATGCTCCCGGCCGGCACATCGAAGGGCTCCCAGTTTCTTGCCAGCAACTGCCTTTCCTGGTAAAGCCCGCAATCGACCAGCACTCTCGTGCCGTTCGCTTCCAACAGATGCCGGGAACCCGTAACATTTTGAGCTGCACCGAGAAACCTTAGCTTGATTTGCATCCTTGACCTTTCTGAAAGTTGACAGCGTCTCAGGCATGGAATTCTATAAGTACTCGATTGAACTGTCAAACAATGAACATGCCGGTTGAAGCTCCCCGGCGGAGTCAGGCCTTAGATGATGCTGTATTGACTCAAGAAGGCTTTATATGTTAAAATGATTAGGATTGGCTATTTGGGTGTAGCGATTGCGGTCTCGATGTCAGCCGCAGGGGACTACAAGATGCAAAAAAAAGAAATACCATAGGCTGCCGAACGCTTAGACCGATGCTCCGAAAGACGCTAAACGTGCTCAGGTCCCTCAGAATTCCGGTTTTCTTCCTGACGCTGACTCTGATTGGTTCGACCCGAGGCAAGTGTCCACTGGGCGACCTGAACGGCGACTGCCAGGTTGACATGAAAGACCTGCAGATTCTTGCCGAGCAGTGGCTGGACCCGTCCGGCGGTTCGGCTGACCTAACCGATGATGATGACGTTATTATGGCCGACTTCGCCCTGCTGGCTGCGAACTGGCGATTCAGCGGCATCCCCTTGGCTATTAACGAGATCATGGCCTCCAACAGCAGCACTATCCAAGACGGACAAGGCGAATATGACGACTGGATAGAGCTTTACAATTACGGCGATGATGCCATTGACGTGGGTGGCATGTACCTGACGGACGACCTGGGCAATCCCGCTATGTGGCGGATTCCTGATACCAATCCTTCCGCAACTACCATCCCGGCAGGCGGATATCTGCTGGTATGGGCGGATGGCGACACGGCGGATGCGGGCTTGCACGCGAACTTCAGGCTCAGTGCTCTCGGTGATACGGTGGGCCTGTTTGCCGCCGATGGCAGCACTCTGATTGATAGCATCACCTTCGATCAGCAGACGACCGACAT
>CAZPJZ010000172.1:0-5597 GCA_964586995.1 uncultured Pirellulales bacterium
CGGCGCGTCGGCTTGGCCGCCCAACAAGAGGAGGTAGGTCGAGATCATGGTGAATATAAATTTTGTGCCTGATGATTACATCCAGAGCAACGAATCACGAAGAACCAACCTGCTGTGCCTGGTGCTTTTGGTCATCGTGATGGCCGCTTTGGGCGGGTCCTTCGTGACGATCAGAATGCGTCAGTGTGCCTTTGCCGCCAAAGAAAAACTGGTGAATGCAAAGATGGTCCAGGTGCGAGAAACGATCCAGCAGTTTGAATCGCTCCAGACCAAGCGCAAAGAGATGATGAAGACGGCTCTGGTGACGGCCCAGTTGCTGGAGTCGGTGCCGAGAAGTGTGGTGCTGGCCTCGCTGACCAATAACCTGCCGGCAGGTGTGTCCCTGGTTAAAGTTGGTGTGGTTCAAAGCCAGCCCAAGCCGGTCCGTGGTGCAGCACCCGCAAATAGATACCAGGCAGCCAAGGCCGAGCAGACGGGCGCTCAGACGCCGGTGTCACCGGAAAAATCGTTGGAGACCAACATCGACATCGGAGGTATCGCGCCGAGTGACCTTCAGGTGGCCGCCTATATTGGACGGCTGAGCAACTCCAGCCTGCTGACCAACGTGGCGCTGGTGGAGTCCAAGGAACACAAGATTGAAGATACGACGTTCAGACGGTTCAAGCTCACGGCCATGCTGAGCACAGACGTACATCTTACCAAGGAAGAGGTGGACAGAATCAGAGCCGGACGAAAAGAAACGGCGCAGACTTTTTGACGCCGCCGCCGGCGGAGGGCTCCATGTCCGCGCTTGGTATCAGGCCGGGCCGTGAATCACAAACTATGTTCGTGATACTGTGAGGGTAAGACTATGACAGGCGGTTTTAGAAAAGCGGTGTTTTTCGTTCTGTTGGTGGGCCTTGCGGTAATTGGCTACCGCTACATGATCAAGCCGGCCAACAAGAATCTGGCGGATGCCAAAGGGCGGGTCGAGGCAAAATTGGCGAAGTTGGCCGAACTGCAAAAGGCCACGGCCGCGGCGGAGGACCTGACCAAGCAACTGGAGCAACTGGAGGATGCGATCAAGTTCTTTGAGAGCCGGCTGCCTCCGACCAGCGAGATTGACCAGGTACTGGAGCAAGTCACCGTGATTGCCCAGAAGCAGGGCCTCAAGCCGAAAACCATTCGAACGCTCGAAATAAAAGATAACAGCGGCTATATAGAGCAGCCTTTGAAAATGGAGCTGGAAGGGAACTTCAACGCGTTCTATTCCTTTCTCCTGGAGCTCGAGAAGCTTCCGCGAATCATGAAAATTCGAGAGCTGTCCTTGGAGAAGCAGAGGGAGAACGAGGGCCAGATATCGGCAGCTTTCATCGTGAGCATCTTCTTCCAGAATAAGACCAGTTGAATTGGGCCTTCTTCTCGGGCCTGGTCGAGATAAGAAACAGGGAATATCGAATTAGTGGAGCTTGCCTATGTTGTCTTTTTGGCGCGACTCAGGCTATGAAAACTTGAGCCCGGCGAGACCGGCCGCTGATGCCGGCCGCACGGGCGCCGGCGCGGCACAGAATACGGCGGGCCAGCCATATCTGACCGTCGCGACGCGCAAGAAGAGCGTTCGCAGAAGTACCATCATCGTGGGGATACTTTTCTGCGTCGGTCTGGTAGGGTTATGGTTCATGATAAAACAGAGCCTTCCCCAGGCGGCCTCGGCGTCGCCCGCCCAGACCGAAGAGACCCAGATTGAAGCTGCGATCTCTCGGCTCACCGGCACCCGCACGGAAATGTTCAGCCGCATGGATCAGATCGTCGAAAAGTTCTACGAGTTCTCAGATGTGCTCCAGGTCAAGGTCAACGAGCTGGTGAAGAACCCGTTTGAGCTGGAAATGTTTCTCAGCAACCTGATGAAAAAGCTGGAGACAGTAGACCAAGAGGCCGAGGTGGACGCTGAAGTGATTATCCAGCAGCAGATCAAACAGAAGGCAAAGGGCATGCAGCTCGCCAGCATTATGCAATCCGACCAAGGCACGTGCTGCATGATTAACAATAAAATTTGCTATACGGGAGATTTAGTCAGAGGATTCAAGGTCATTAGCATTGGTGATCGTTGCGTTAAGCTTGAATGGCAGGGCGAAGGTGAGTCCTGGCCGCTGCCATCCAACCGTCTGGAAATAGAGTTGAAGTTATCAGAATGAGACTGTCGTTTCTATCTGACCGAGCAAAAGACTCAGTAGCATCGGAAAGAGACGGGCAAGCGTGCTCGGACGCCGGCGGCGCCGGACAGAGCGGCTCTGAAGATTCCTCCATTCGCGGGCTGAGCGACCTATATTTCCCGGAAGAGCCCGGCGAATCGCGAGTGCGGGACATTGCCGACGTCTTGCTGGATGCGGGAAAGATCACCCACGAGCAATACGGCCGGGTGCGCCAAGAGCAGACGCAGAAGCCGGGCAGCGACGTGGCCGTCTGTCTGCTGAAGGAAGGGTCGGTCGGTGCGGACGACATCTTGATGGCCAAGGCCAAGCTGTGTGGGCTGGAGTTTCGACATATTACCCCCGACGAGGTTGACAAGCAGGCTTTTGACAAGCTCGACGTCGAGTTTATGAGAAGAAGCAGTATCGTGCCCATCGCCGTAGAACAAGACACGCTGGTGGTAGCCACCAGTGAGCCGGCCAATATCTTTGCAATGGAAGACGTCAAGAGACAGACTCACATGAATCTGCGGGCCGTCGTTTGCAGCGCCGAGGATATCGATGCGGTGTGTGCTTCCTTCCAGGCCGAAAGCGTTGACTACAACCTGGACGATATCATCAGCGACATGACGGAGGTGGAGGTGATCCAGGACCAGCAGGACGAGTCGGAAGATTTGGAGAAGATGGCCGGCCAAAGCCCGGTGATCAAATTCGTCAACTATTTGATTAGCAACGCCATCCATGAGGGGGCCAGTGACATTCATATCGAGCCCAAGGAGAAATTCGCCCGCATCAGGTACCGCATCGACGGGGTGCTCTTCGAGGTGATGCAGGCGCCGCTAAAGATGCACCCGGCAATTGTCTCGCGCATCAAGATTATGTCCAATCTTGATATTTCGGAACGGCGCCTGCCGCAGGACGGCAAAGTGTCGGTGATTGTGGGCGGCCGGGCGATCGATTTGCGTATCTCCACGCTTCCGACCAATCACGGAGAAAAAGCCGTGATCCGCGTGCTGGATAGCCAGTCCATCCTCAGGGGTCTGGAGCAGCTCGGTATGGAGCCAGAGGCGATGCCGGTCTTCCAGGAGCAAATGGCGTCTCCTCACGGAATCTTCCTGGTGACCGGCCCGACCGGCTCGGGCAAAAGCACGACGCTCTACTCGGCCCTGCGCCAGATGGACGGCGACAAGCTGAACATCTCCACGGTCGAAGACCCCGTGGAATACGAGCTGGATTTCTGCAATCAGGTGCAGGTGAACGACAAGATCGGGCTTAGCTTTGCCGCGTCACTGCGCAGCCTGCTGCGTCAGGACCCCGATGTCATCATGATCGGTGAGATTCGGGACAATGAGACGGCTCGCATAGCCGTGCAGGCCGCTCTGACCGGACATCTGGTGCTTTCGACTCTGCACACTAACGACGCCGCCAGCAGCATCACCCGGCTGGTCAATATCGGGATCGACGCGTATCTGATAGCGGCCTCGTTGAACGGCGTGCTGGCTCAGCGATTGGTTAGAAAAATCTGCCCCAAATGCAAGCAGACGTACGAGGTCCCCGAACACATGCGCAAATACGTGGAACGCACCGGGGTCAAACCCGAAGAGCTTTTCCACGGGATCGGCTGTGACTACTGCCGAGGCTCAGGCTATGTGGGCAGAACCGGCATCTATGAGCTCTTGATAATCGACGATGAATTCAGGGATATGATTAACAAAGACGCTTCAATCGGCGGTATGCGCCGCGTCTTCTTGGAAAAAGGAAACCGGACCTTGTTTGACGACGGCATCCAGAAAGTGAAACGAGGCGTCACGACCATCGAAGAAGTCCTGCGAGTGACGGAGATTTACGGCCGGAATGAGCAGGAAGTTTTTGTGGAAAATGAAGCGTAAACCGTAACAGCGCAGAGGTAAATGCAGAGGGTTTACTTATGACCGACATAAAAACAATACTGGTAACCGCCATAGAGAACGAGGCCAGCGACGTCCACATTAACGTAGGGATGCCGCCCGTGCTCCGAAAAAATACCGAACTGATTCCGATGGAATTCCCCCCGGTCAGCAATGACGAGGCCAAGGCGATGGTGCTGTCCATGGTTGGGCCTGAAAAGTGTAAAAAGTTCGAGCAGCACAGGGACTTTGATTTCTCCACCACGGTCGACGACGGCCACCGGTTCCGCGTCAACGCGCACTTTCAGCGCGACACGATTGCGATTTCGTTCCGGGTGATTCCCAACCACATCTTTGCCATCGATGATTTGCACCTGCCGGCCATCGTCAAAGAGCTGACGGACCTGCCCAGAGGGCTGGTCCTGGTGACCGGTCATACCGGCTCGGGCAAAAGCACGACGTTGGCGGCTATGGTCGGGCAGATAAACTCCAGGTACGGCAAGCGCATCATCACTTTGGAGGACCCGATCGAGTATCTGCTCGAAAATGAAAACAGCATGATAGAGCAGCGGGAAGTCGGCTCCGATTGCCCGGACTTTGCATCGGGCCTGCGTCACGTGCTGCGCCAGGACCCGGACATCATCATGGTGGGCGAAATGAGAGACCTGGAAACGACCAGTTTTACCATTACCGCCGCGGAAACCGGCCACCTGGTCTTCAGCACCCTGCACACGATTAACGCGCCGCAGACGGTGGAGCGGATCATTGATATTTATCCGGCCAATCAGCAGAATCAGATTCGAACCATGCTGGCAAACACGCTGCAGGCGGTTATTTCACAGACGTTATTTAAGCGAATCGATCAGCCCGGTATGATACCGTGCACGGAAATTCTGCTGTGCACGTCGGCGACCAGAAACTGTATCCGTGAGAACCGAATTTACGAGATACCCAATATTATTGAAACGTCGCGCCGATTGGGGATGCAGAGTCTGGATACCAGCATCGCCGACATGTATTTCAAGGGTTACATAGACAGAGAGGAGGCAATCGCGCGTTCAACGAACCCTGGCAAGATGGAAAAAACGCTCATTTCTAACGATAAGTTTGAAGTCGTCCAAACACCGAAAAAAGGCAAATCCGAAGAATAAGGCATAAATATGTTTGAAGAAACTCCGCAAAATCAGAAGGGGGCCCCAGTGATTGCGGGCGACAGCCCGCCCCCATCGGTCCAGACCCGGCAAAAGCAGCGCCGGCAGGCCGCCGCGATGCTGGCCCAGGATATGGTGGATAAGCCCGGACGATCCCGCAGCACCGGCGTCGCCGAAGAGCCGACGTTGCGGAAAATCAGGAACTTCAGCATTGAGTTTGGACCGAACCGAAAGGACATCCTGAGCTTCTCCAATCAGTTGGCCGTTATGGTCCGGGCCGGCATCAGTCTGCAAGATTCGCTCGAGTCCATCGCTCAGGAAAGTGAAAAGCAGAAATTCAGGGCGGTCATCAATGACCTGAAGAACCGAATCGAGGCCGGACAGAGTTTCTC
>CAZPJZ010000173.1:0-5483 GCA_964586995.1 uncultured Pirellulales bacterium
CATATCTTAGTCCTTTCCACGTCAGAATTCAGGATTGGGAATCGGGCATTCTTCAGTCTTCATTCTCAATTCTAAATTCGGTGAGCGGTAATTGTGGTCTCATAGTCTTTAACGTCTTTCAGCCAGGCATCTCCTACCGGAACATCAGACTTCAGACAGTAGTAATCCCAGACGGCGCCGAAGGGCATCGTCTTTAGCTCTTCCAGCATCGCCAGGCGCGATGTATAATCGCCGCTGCTCTCAGCCTGGCGCAGCGTGTCGGTTGGCTCCAGCAGGGCGATCAGCAGAGCCTTGAGCATACACCGTGTCCCGATGACCCACGCCGCGACACGATTAATGCTCGCGTCAAAAAAGTCAAGGCCGATGTGTACACTTTCCAGATAGCCGGGCCGGACTATTTCTTCGGCAATCGCCCTCAGTTCGTCCGAGAGGATCACCACATGGTCACTATCCCAGCGGACGCCCCGGCTGACATGCAGCAGAATTTCATCGAGAAAGGTCAGCACGGCCGATATTTTATCAGAAATGACCTCGGTAGGATGGAAATGCCCCGCGTCCAGGCAAAGCAGAATGTTGTTCTGTATCGCGTAGCCCAGATAGAATTCGTGTGAGCCAACCACGTAACTCTCCGAGCCGATGCCAAAAAGCTTACCCTCAACCGCGTCCAGAAGCCACCGTCGGTTCATCTCCTCGGCAAATATCTCGTCGAGCGATTTTTTCAGCCGGTCTCGGGGGGCCTTGCGGTCGATGGGAATATCTTTGTATCCATCCGGAATCCATAGATTTGTCACACAGGACGTACCCAATTTTTTGCCCATCGCGGCCCCGATTTGTCGGCAGGCAATTGCGTGCTCGACCCAGAACTTGCGGATTCCTTCATCTGCGCTGGAAAGAGTAAAACCACTCTGGGCTTTTGGATGCGAGAAAAATGTGCCGTTGAAATCCAATCCCAGCTCGTTCGCTTTGGCCCAATCCATCCAGGCTTTGAAATGTTCGGGGGCCAGCTCGTTCCGGTCCACTTTTTTGCCGCCAGTCTCTGCGTACATTGCGTGCAGGTTCACGCGGTGTCTGCCCGGTATCAGGCTCAGCGCCTTTTCCAGGTCTGCCCGCAGCTCATCCGGCGTCCGCGCTTTGCCCGGATAGGCACCGGTAGCCATTATTCCGCCGCCGCTTAGCCCTTCGCTGCTTTCAAACCCGCCCACGTCATCTCCCTGCCAGCAGTGCAGCGATATGGGTATTTTGCTGAGGCGCTGCATCGCCTTTTCTGTGTCGATGCTCAGTTCAGCGTACCGCTGCTGGGCAAGCTCATATGCTTTCTCGATTTCCTTCTGATCGGTCATCTTGGTCGGCGCTCCCAAGAACTTCTAACAAAATGGGATTTAACCTTCGAATGTCATTCCCGCCCCCGCTTTCGCGGGGGTAAACTTGTGCCCGTGCAAACGGGCAGCGGGAATCCACTCTTACAATGTTTTTCCTGGACTCCCGCTTGCGCGGGAGTGACAAAGAATAATAATATCCTTCATTCTGTTACAGGCTCCTAAGTTTCAGGCGGCTAATCAATTCTTAAGGAGTCTTTATCCGGCAATTTCGGAAAAGACGCGTGCGGTTCGGCCTGGTACCAGAACGCAACGGACGAAAGGTCATCCTGCAAAGGCAGATACCTTCCACCACTCTGCCAGCCCAACGCCTGCATAGTAACTCTTAAATCCTTTTCAAACCTGATCGGGTCCACAATGTGCCAGCGGTAGAGGCTGAACCGCGGCTGCCTTTCAGACTTTATCACCTGGGGCATACCCGCATAAGGCGTGTTGAATTCTTGATATTCCTGCGTTCCTGGCTTGTAAAAACAGTACGAGCCGCAGAAATAGTCCTCTGTTCCGGTGCCGCAAATGGTGGGGAATTCTTTGTCGCCGTCCATGTAGAACTTGATTTCACCTTCGCCCCACCAGCCGGGACTATTTGAGCCCCAGGTCATGTACGTGCCCACATAGTGACCTTGCCCTCGTACACCCTCGAGAATGGTGTAGACATCTTTGTACGCAAGGGGATTGACGCGTCGAAACTGGGCGTGGAAATAAGCCATATCCTGCGGGATGTGAGTTAGTGTGTAGTCAATCTGGTAATAGAGTACCATGGCTTTCTCGTCAATATTGGTCATGGTAATCTTGCAGCCTTTGCGGAAGGGCATCAGCCAGTAGCAGTTGAATCCGCTTCCCGGATTGACGCAGACGGCCAGGGACGTGACTTTAACGTATCCCATCCCGCAGGCGAAAAAGTCACCAGCCGGACATTCCACCGATGGCTGCTTTTCCCCGTCCCAGTAGATGCGCAGAATATTGAAGCGGTTGTTTCCGGTGGGCGTCATCCAGATATGTTGGATGGCTCCGGAGCCCTGGATGTCGGCCAGCACAAACGTCTGGCCGGCGTCAATCTTGACGGAGGGCGATATCTTCCAGCCCTGGCCCAGCTCGCGGGCTGCTCCAGCTCCCGTCCCTTCGGTAGCCATGCCACCTTTGCCTTTTTCGCCCGTGAAGTTCTCCGGGCTGATGGAGCGGGTCTTGGCGTACGACAGACGAGGCAGGCTGCCCAGGTTGAGACTCAGACCGTCAAAATCCGACATTTGCCCATAAAGGCTGGTTGTGAGGAAAAACATTAGCAAAAAGATACCAGCCAGCCAACGGTTGCCGTTTCCTCCTGCTATCCGCTTGTTCGATTTACCCGTCGCTCTTCTCACACATTCCATAATCGGCCCTTTCCAACATATTATGATTCTTGATACGTTTTCAGCAGAGCCTCTTCTGCTTTCTTGTTCCAAAGCCCGCTATTCAGGCAGCGAGCAACTTGGGGCATTTTTTCGTGCAGTTCGTCGAGCCTGGTCAGTGCCAGGTCCCGGCACACTGGATACACCATGATTTTGCCTGCTATCGAGCGATTTTCGACCGCGCGAATTCCCTCGGTCGCGCCGGCCAGGCCGCTGATCGCCGCCACACTCAGATCGGTGTCCAGTTTGCCGGATTCGACCTTTTCCAGCATACGTTTCATGTCGTCCAAAGTCGAGCCGCTCGTGCCGATGAAATACAGTCGCTTCTTAATGTAAGTGTCCAGGTCAATCTCTCCCGTGACGGTGGCTGGAATCCCTGCGAAGATATTTATGATGCCTCGTTCGCTGGCGTTCCGCACCGAGGCCGCAACCAGATCCGGTACAGGTGCCATCACAACAGCGTAGTCAAACGACTTGGTGGTCTTGTCTCTGGTTGGATTGTAAGGCTTGTATTCAACCTTATTTTTCTTGGCCAGAGGCGCAGCGATTTCCGTCAGTGCGGCCAATCGGTTGTCGTCTACGTCGGCGGCAGAGACGCTAACGCCCTCCACGCCCTGGCAGATGTTGCGGATAACGTGCATCATGCCCATCGGCCCGCCCGCGCCGACCACGTTGATGCGGTCACGCGGCCGAATCTCTCCGGTCGCAGGGATTATTTCCATTGACTCGGCCGGGTCACGGCCCGTCGTTCCAATGATGCGGATACCGCCGTAGTGAACCCGGCCTACCGTCGTGACAACATCTCTGCCAAACTTGCCGCCGCAAAGCACTATGTTGAAAAGCCCCTTCGGCGCAACCTTGGTAAACAGCGCTTCCACTATCTCGGGGTTTGAACCGAAATAAATCACGTCATCGAAAGAAGCATCCTTTAACACTGAGATGTCGCTAACGTTGACTGCTGGTGGGTTTAGTTTTGCCAACAGTGAGGAGGGCAGCGACTTCTGACTGATTCTTGCCGGCTGACCATATTGAGCGAAGAAGTGGATGAGGTCATCGTTGGCGGGTAACACATCCGCCACGATGAGCATTTCACCGCCTGCCTTGATGGTCTGACGCTCGGCAGAGACGTATGCATCTTCCACGCACGCCCACGGTTCGGCCAAGGCTATGGCCGAGCCGGACAGTTCTTCACTGGCAGGCAGCAGCATCGACTCACCTTCCGGGGACGTAATCACGCGCTCATCCATCAAGACATATTCCTGCAGAGCCCCTTCGAAATTGTAGCCAAAGGCAGCGTTGGCGCCGGCGGTCTTCAGCCATCGGTAGTCGGTTTGGACGAGGTAGCGTTCGCCAGGCTGGAAATCCTCCACGTCGGCTCCGACCGCTTCGATCCTCACTACCGTCTCGTGACCCGGCACGGTCGGTGCATCGCCGGGGACATAGCTGGGAATCTCTCTAAGCACCTTCGGATCAATGCCCGAGACTATTTCACTCTTGCGTACATGTGATGAAAATTGCTTGAGCAATTTGAGGTCGGAAAAGCAAAGCCCTACCACCTCCACGCGGCAGAGGAGCTGGTGCGGGCCGGGCCTAAAAACCTCTTTCGACCTATTTAGAATCAGTTCATCCGGCCCAATCAACTGCACGGCGTACTGTGTTCTCGGCAAGTCTGACATAATCTTCGTTTGCCCGTCTCAAATTCTGACTCTGTCCAACATCTCTTGAGCCGTTGTTTCATTATCCAAACCGGCGAGTTTGTCTTCTTGCGCCGGTTGTAGCAGGCCGCCAAGTTCTTCGAAGAACTCGCTCTTCTCGGCCACAGTCCGGAAATTTTTCCGGGCCCAATCGCTGGTATATCCTAAGCCGCATTTTTGTTGCAGGACCGAATGAGCATAGATGATGTACGCGCTGCGGAGAAATACCGGCACCAAGGGCGAGAGTTCCTCGCTGTCGAAGTCGTCCACAAACTTTTGCCCGGGACTGTTCATCTCCGTCCCTACGACGATGGGCAGATGAAGCTTCTGAGCCAATTCGACCACATCGTACAGATTTTCGAGCTTCTCTTGGGCAGTCCCCGCACCGTAATTGCGGTCGGGGATAACGTTAATCGCCGCTGAGCCGGTGCTCATCGCCACTTCCAGCAGCTCTTCGATGGCCTGCTCACCGCTGCTGGTTCCATCCAGCCAGGTATGCACTGGTATCGCCCCTGCCGCCAGGATAAAGCGGTTGGTATCAGCCATCAATGGAAATGAGCCTTTGTCCGGCTGTACATATCCAACGCCGCCTCGTTTCATTGTTCTGGCCCGGATGCAATTAAGCAAGTCCTTGCCCTCTGGTAGGCCGAGCGCTTTTGCATCCACACCCAATTTTTTTGACCAGAATTCCGCCAGAGCATCGGTATCGCCGAAGAATTCCTTTGCCTTGCGGGCATACGCCAGGCATATATGGCGTTCGGTGGCATTACCGGACGGCGTCAACACAAGAACGTCTCGTTCGTAGTCCAGCTCCACCGGGCGGAGATATTTGTTCACGCGAGCCATCAATTCTCGATTCCTCTGCTGGGCGGTTTCTCGCAGTCCAGCCAGAAAGCCTTTCTGGTCCCGTGGCACCTTCGCGCCGGGAAATCCTACGCCCATGTGGTACGAGATGCCCGGCTCGCCGGGTGAATTGATAACTCTATCGGAAAACTCCGGCACATAGACTCGCGTCTCTATGCCGGCAC
>CAZPJZ010000174.1:0-5464 GCA_964586995.1 uncultured Pirellulales bacterium
GTAGCGGTTTTGCTGAATATTGTGCTGGTGGGGATATGAAAGCTGAAAATTGGGAAGGTAGACATTTTGCGGCTTTCAAATTAGCGAAGTGTTTTGTTAAAGGTGATATTGTTGCTAATGCACTAAAGCACTATACCGTTACTTTTTGATAGCAATCGCCACCTGCTACCAAGGAAGAGCTTTGCAATATCAGGGACGGTCAGCGCTCGATGTTATAAAACGAGGTTTTGCGCAGGTCGGGCGAAGGAATCATCTTGCCGTGGTCTCTGGGGCTGTAGATTCTCTTTAGGTTTTCCAGTCGGCCCAGCTTTTCGAGGCGTTCATAAATCTTGAACCAGCCACAATCTTTCTCCGGGTCAATCTCACATTTACCATCGGAGGTTCCGCCGCAAGGACCATTGAGCAGCTCTTTCGCGCAGGAAGTAATCGGACAGATGCCGCCGGTATAATCCAGCGCGCAGTCGCCACAGGCCTGGCAGCGTTCATCAGCCGGCCAAAGCCCCTGCAACCCGCCCAGAGAGATAGTGTTGGCACCCGGATGCACAACTTTATCCACAACTTTTGCTACCGCCTGGACGCCGATGCCGCAGGTCAGCGCCAGGATAGAATCCGCCTGTTTGAGCTTATCCTGCTCGTTGGCCAGCCTTGTTGCGACAAGAATCTTATTGCAGAGAAAATCCACCAGAACCTCACCGGCGATGCTCTTGCCCGCTTTTTCCAGCTCGGCTTTCATTTCGCAAAGTCCCTTTTTCCCGCCCGTTTCGCAGACCTCGGCACAGCCATTGCAGGCCAGCAAGAAAATATTCTGCTCCTGGCCGAGCGAGTGGAGGATTTCATCTATGGGCTTATTTTGTGTGTACAGCATCTTCGATTTCCTTTAAGACCATATCAATGATTTCAGGAATCTTCTGCTCAACTTCGTCCGTTAATTCCAAGCCGTAGTCGACTTCGGCTGGTTCCACCCCGACTACAACAATCTCTTCCGGTACACGACCTATCGCTTTGGCAGCAGCCAGAGCATCGAGCAGACCTGCTTGATGCAAGCTTATCTTCCAACCGTCTTGCTGAGCAAGAAACTGCGTTAGCTGGCGTGTTTCCTCCGCTGGCATGCGGGCCAAGTAAATCGTACCCGGTTTTCCGCCTGCTCGCATGGCATCAATAATTACCAGTTTGTCTATGTCCTCCGCCAGCAGGAGAACATCCAAGGCGGCGGTTCCCGCATCCACAATCTCCACATTGCCGGGCAGGGACCGTTGTTGCAGGCGCTGAGCAACGTGAGCACCGATGCCTTCGTCCTTGAGCAGGATATTGCCCAGGCCCAGGACCAAAATTCGCCTGCTCCGGTCCGCTTCTGTCTTCTGTGTCTCAAACAACCTTGAATACTCCTAACGTATTCTCTCCCGCGTCCAGTAAATGCACCGAGCAGGCCAGGCACGGATCGAACGAGCGCACAATCCGCACCAGCTCGAACGGATTATCTTTATCCTTGACCTTCGTGCCTATGATTGCCTGCTCAACTGCTCCGGGCTGGTCCTGGTCGTCTTTCGGCGAAGCGTTCCAGGCCGTCGGCGTAATGACCTGGTAGCGCTCGATTCTCTTATCCTTGATGGTTATCCAGTGCCCGACCGCCCCTCGCGGAGCCTCAGTCAGGCCGACGCCTTCACCTTCGTCAGGGATTTCACTCTCGACGATAGTCGGGTCAGCAGGCTTTAGCTGTTGCAGCCAATTCACCATGCTGTCGGCCACCAGCTTAGCCTCCAAGGCCCTTGCGGCGTGTCGGCCAAGTACCGAAAACAAAGTCTCAACGCCAGCGTCAAACTCTTTAAGCACAGAATCAACCAATGATTTTACCTTAGTATCACCCTGAACATAATTGCCCACCATCCGCGCCAGCGGCCCCGCCTCGCAAACCTTTCCTTTGTACCGCGGCGATTTCAGGAACGAATACGCCTGTTTTTTTGCCAGGTCGGGCTTGGTTTGTCCCCGGGCGGGGTTTTTGCCCGAATCGGCGTTGGCGTACCAGGAGTGTTTCACATCCTCCGTGATATTTTCCTTGGCAAACGGCTCGACCTTCAAATCAGGATAAATTATGCCGCTTTTGAAAAGTGTGCCGGTAGGTAAGTCAAAGCCGCCATAGCAAAGCAGCCTCTTGCACCCTGCGCCGATGGCAAAATAATCATCGTAGCTTTTGGCAACGGCTAAGACGTCAGGGATGTAAACATTATCAACAAAGTCTCTTATCTCGTTCAATCGCCAGAGGAAATTAGTTATCTTATCTTCGGTGGGCTTCTCGGTGACGCCACCCGGAACTATACCCACTTCGTGGGGCATTTTTCCGCCGAAGATCGAGAGCATCTCGTGACATTTGCGTCGCATATCCAGCGCTGTCACGTAATGATTCACCAATTCGGCGTTTGCCTTGCCCGGTATTCGATAATCGCCTTCATATCGGGGGACAAATGGGTAAAGCTCACCCAGACCACTGACGGTATCCACGTAATCCAGCGCCGCCAGATGATAAAAATGCAGGATATGTGACTGCAAAAAATTGGCCCCGAATATAAGTGCCCGGATAATTTTGCCGTTGTCGGGCACTTTTCCATCCAGACCGAAAGCCTCATCCAGACAAAGCGCAGATGCCGTGGCGTGGGCGATGGGACATACGCCGCATATCCGCTGCGTCAGCCGGTTGGCGTCACGCGGGTCCCTTCCTTGCAGGATTATCTCAAAGCCGCGAAAGAGAGTCCCGGCGCTTCGGGCATCTTTTACCACGCCGGCGTCCAGGACGGCTTCGATAGCCATGTGACCCTCTATCCGCGTTATGGGGTCAATTGTTATCTTTGTAGACATCGTACATCCTCAAATGTAATCCTTTCGTACATCGGCGAGGTGTCATCCGGGAACCCTGGCTCTACGCAGCCCAGGCATGGTGAGCCGGCCTTTATGCACCAATTTACGCCGCTATTCCACTGCCGCAGCGGACAATCCGCGTAAGTATAATGTCCCTTGCAGCCGGCCTTGTAAAGACAACCCGCATCGCCGGGTTTTTCGGCAAACTTTCCTTTATCGAAGTCCGCTCTCCTCGGGCAGTTCTCGTGAATAAGCTGCCCATAGAAAAGCCTTGGCCGGAACAGTTCATCCAGTTCCAGCGCCTCGGCGCCCGAGAATAATATCACTGACACTGTGCCCACAAACCAATCCGGATGCGGCGGACAGCCCGGCACGTTCACGACCGGCGTGGCGATTTGCCTCTGCTGGAAAATCTCCTTTACACTTTTGCAGCCGGTTGGATTCGGCTCAGCCGCAGGGATTCCGCCGAAAGCCGAGCAGGTGCCCAGGGCAATGGTCAGCAAGGCATTTTGACCGAGCTCTTCAACGCTTTGCTGAATGGTTAAGTGCTTTCCCTGCCGCTGGCCTATACTGCCATAAAGCCCACGTTGGGCGGTTGGAATCGCACCTTCCACGACTAATATGTAGCCGCCTCTTCTATTTTTTTCGGTGTCCTTGAGAACCTCGATGACGGGTTCTCCCTGGCCGGCCATTATGGTCGCGTGGAACATCAGACTGAGCTGGTGGCCGGGCACAACCTCATCCAGCAGAAGATTCTGGATACGTGGACTTACAGCGTTGAGAACGGATACAGAACAGCCTGTACAACCTGCCCCTTGTAGCCAGATGACGGGATACTTTTTAGTCTCGACTTTCTTCTTTGCGGATTCTTGTGCTTTAGCAGTCATCTTCTTTCCTTCGCTGGATTTGCCCGTCGCCGTGCCGGCGACGGCTAAACGGTTTCTTAAAATCCGGCGCCATCAAGGATCGCCGGCACTTTACCGTCCCAGCCCAACGGCATCAGATGAATGCCCTGGCAGAAGTCTTTAATCTCCTTGATAGTCCGCACGGCAATCTCTATTCCGGTTTGGCCGGATTTGGTCTTCTCCTTATCCCTCTTTAGCTCCTCAATCAGCCCTTCCGGCACGTTCACTCCGGCAACGTTTTCGTTCATAAACCGCGCCATTCCAACAGATTTCAAAATCACCAGGCCCGCCAAAATGGGTATGTTCAAATCAGAGACCTGCTTGATAAACTCCTTGAATTTTTCGGTGTTGTAGACAGCCTGGGTCTGGAAAAACTCGGCGCCGGCTTCGATTTTCTTTTTCATCTTGATAATCTGCATCTGGAGAGGCTCAGCCTCCGGCGTCACTACCGCACCTAAAAAAAACTCCGGACTGCCTTGAAGGTCGTTTCCTGCCAGGTCTTTGCCCTGCTGGAGCGTTTTAGCAGCAGCAAGTAACTGCACGGAATCCAGGTCGAAGACGCCTTTAGCCTGTGGGTGGTCGCCCAACCTCTGGTGGTCGCCGGTAATACACAAGACATTGCGGATGCCCAGGCCGTAAGCGCTCAGAAGGTCGGATTGCAAAGCAAGCCGATTGCGGTCGCGGCAGGTCATTTGCAGGACCGGTTCCATGCCCCGCTCGATGAGAAGACGACAGGTGGCGAGCGAGCCGAACCTCATCACCGCACTTTGTAGGTCGGTGACGTTGAAGGCCGTGACTCTTTCCTTCAGATGTTCAGCCTCATCCAGACACTTCTGGATATTGATGCCTTTGGGTGGGCCGATCTCACTGGTTACCACAAATTTGCCGGATTCCAAGGCCTGGCTTAGTTTGCTCATTTATGCTCCTTCACAAATTTCAGGAGAACCCCGCGTCAAACGCGGGGCTAAATATTATTTAGCCTGCCGTTTTACGGCAGGTTCGCTTGGCGGCTTCAACGGTGTTATACATCAGCATAGTTATCGTCATTGGCCCTACGCCGCCGGGCACGGGCGTAATAAGCGAGGCTTTTTCCTTTACCGCCTCAAAATCGACGTCCCCAACCAGGCGAAAACCTTGCTTTTTCGTTGGGTCATCAACGCGATTGACGCCGACGTCAATCACCACCACACCTTCTTTTACCATATCTGCGGTGATTGTGTTCGGCTGACCGGCGGCGGCAATAAGAATATCCGCACGTCTTGTATGCCGGGCAAGGTCCTTAGTGCGGGTATGGCAGACCGTGACAGTCGCATTTCGATTGGGCTTTTTCTGAATGAGCATATTTGCCAGGGGTTTACCGACAATATTGCTACGCCCGACGATTACCACGTCGGCTCCCTCAATCTTTACGCCGCTGCGGATGAGTAGTTGAATAACGCCGTGCGGCGTGCAGGGCAAAAATGCCTCCTCGCCAACGACCATTTTGCCCACGTTCATCGGATGAAAACCGTCAACATCCTTGACAGGATCAATCGCCAGAAGAACCTCGGTTTCATTGAGGTGCTTGGGCAAAGGCAATTGCACCAAAATCCCGTGGATTTTAGGGTCGTTGTTCATTTTCTGCACCAGAGCCATCAGTTCTTTCTGGGGAGTCTCAGCGGGCAGGTGGTTATCATCGGAATAAATCCCTATCTCTGCGCATGTACGCT
>CAZPJZ010000175.1:0-5447 GCA_964586995.1 uncultured Pirellulales bacterium
GGATGGTTCACGACCTTAATCTGGCCGGCACTATCTTCCAACGCCACATACAGTTGTACAGCATCGTTGGCAAGGAGGCCACGGAACCACACAGTCAACGCCTTAACGTTGTTTCTGGTCCAATTCTGCGGCGTGACCCACTCCCGGAATGTCTCTGAGTAGCGCGCCTTTCCGCCTGCACCGCTGTTATCGTAAGCCAACGGCATCGATTGCCTGCCGCTATGAACGATGGTCTGCTCGGCAAAGGGAGGCTGGGCGTTACCTACACCCGAGCCGGTTCCGTTGCCGGCATAGCCGGGCGGAGGCTCGTTGTAGCCCCAGCCGTCCTTCCAGGTCTGGAAGATTCTGTTGCCAACATCATCGGTGTAGCTCTCAAAATCGTCAGCAATGAGGTAGTCGGCCACCGTAAAGCTCCACACCCTGCCCCGGCTGATTGTGGCATCGCTGTTTACCTCATCGATTCGCCAGTAGTAAGTCTGGCCCCACTGCAGAGCCGTCGGCGCCGTATAGCTGGTAGCAGCCTGTCGGCCTCGATAGATACCTGCGGTTGTGGTATCGGCATTGGTCACAGCGTCTTTGTCGGTGCCCAGGTATACATCGTGCTGAGCCGCCTTATCTCCGCCCTTCCAGCTAAGAGGAATTGCCCTATCAATGTCAGGTGTGGACCCGTTGATTGGACTTGGGTCCCAGGCCAGCAGCGGGTCACCTCTCATGGCCTGCTTAATCTCTTGCTGCGTCAGCACCTTGTTGTAGAGCCGCACATCGTCGATAATACCAGTATAAGTCTGACTCCACTGGTTGTTACCGATACGAAGCGGTCCCGTGCCGACGTTCATGGCTGAACTGTCCAGGCGCTCGGTCTCGACTCCGTTAAGGTAGAACACCAATCCCCGGGTCTGGTTGGCCTGGAACGTGACGGCAACATGCTGCCAGGTGCCGACCTGTAGAATTGTGCTCAGGCCGTCGTGATCCAGAACACCGGGCGTAGTGAACCGAAGGTGATCGCCGCTGGACTTGAGCGTGTAAGCTCCGTCTCGGCCGAGAAAGCCCCGGTCACCACTGAGTCCTGCTGGATTAATCCAGCAGGCAATAGTAATCGCCTGGGTAATCTGCGACCGGGGCGGATTACCGCAGTTCACCCAGCTACTGCCGTCTAACTGCAGTGCATCACCATCGTATCCGGGCACCGACTGCGGCCTACCGACGAACGTGCCGTGGCCGCCATACCCGGACCAGTCAACTACGGTGGGGCCTTGGCCTTCGTCGAGTTTCCACCAGCCGACAAGATTAGGGTCGGTGATGGGTATGATGGGTATGGTTGTAAAGCTCCAGACATCGCCTTTGTGCTTCTTGCCACCGCCTTCGATCTCATCGATTCGCCAGTAGTAAGTGGTATCTGACGCAAGAGTTCCCGGATCATAGGTCGTTTGCGCCAGGGTAACTTTGAATGTGTCGCCGGTGCCGTCGGCGACAGCCGTTTCATCCGTGCCGAGGTAGACATCGCGGGTGATACCAGCAGCACCTGCCTTCCAGCTAAGGTCCGCATTAGGGTCGACAAATGTGGCCCCGTCAGGTGGGTTGGGATTCCAGGCCTTCAGCGGCGCAGCGGTAAAGCTCCACACATCGCCCTGATAGATCGTTGTTCCATCGGCTTCGACCTCGTTGATCCGCCAATAGTAGGTGGTCCCCGGCGTGATGCCCGGGCTGTGGTAGTGCACGGTTTGCAAACGGCCATAGCGGGCCTGAAACTCCAGGGCATCCGGGTCGGTGCCGAAGTACACATCGTGATACGCGGCGCTGCTGCCCGCTGTCCACATAAGCAACGCCATGGTCACCGCATCGGCACCATCGGGCGGGCTCGGTTTGTAGGCCTTTGGGCGGAACGCCAGCACCTGTATTTCGGCTTCAGAGAGGGTGTGATTGTAGATGCGAACCTCATCAAGCAAGCCCTGGAATTGTTCTGCCGCCCAATATCCGCCATAGCCGATATTGTAATTGCCCGTAGCCGTCAGTGCAGGCGCGCTACCCGTGACCTGTCCCACCCTCTTGCCGTTGACATAAAATGTCGCCAGATACTGCTTACTGAACGTTAGTGCGACGTGGGCCCACTCGCCGCTTTGAAAGGCCGGAGACACGGTCAGGTCATAATCTTGCACCGCCAACGTTGTAAATCTAAAATTACCAGCCATCAGCTCAAACTTGACACCGTTGTTCTGTGTTGTATGGCCGAAGAAACAGTTCCATTGTCTCGACGCGTTGTCGGGTTTCATCCAGGCGGCTATGGTCAGGTCGCTTGTCCAATTGGCCAGCATATTACCGCTGCCCAGGCCGATCCTGATGTAATCGTTATCACCATCCAACATCAGGGCTCCGGCGCCAATCATAGCGGCGCTGGAGAATTGGGCATCACCTTCTACCGTGCCGTGGTTGCCTTTGGCGCTGCTATCGGCACCAAGATTGGCTGGGTCATCGAAGGTCCAATAGCCTATCAGCTCACCTAAGGACAACTCGTTGAGTGCCAGCACTAAAACAAAACAAATTAAGCAAATCGTTCTCTTGTACATAATCTTCCTCCTTCTTTAGAGTAACCAAAAAGAACCCTTACTGCATTAGCACGCCCGGGCATCTAGGTGGCGCTGGGGATTTGGTCTGACCTCCTTCCTAAACGCCCAATACATTTGTACCAAATTGAGTGCCTTCACGTCAACGAAAATCCTGCTCCGCGCGTAAGGACGATCAAAAGGCACACGCTCACTAACGTCGCTATAACGAGACTGGCCGCCGGGGCCAGCCCGGCAGCACTGGGAACATAAGCGCAGAACAAAGCTACTGCTGCAACCAATAGGCTGTAAGGCAACTGCGTGCGGACGTGCTGGATGAGGTCGCAGGAACTGGCGGTGGAGCTGATGATGGTGGTATCGGAGATGGGCGAGCAGTGGTCGCCGAAGATCGCGCCGTCCAGGACCGCTCCCAGGCTGATCATCGTCGTAAGGCCGTAAACTCGCCCATCAAGCGCAAACGCGATAGGAACGGCCGTGGGGATCAGGATAGCCATTGTGCCGTAGCTGGTGCCGGTGGCGAATGAGATCCCGCAGGCAACGAGAAAAAGGATCGGCGGGAACAAACAAGCCGGGACTCTGCCGGCCAAAATTGCCGTTAGAAATTCTGCCGTTCTCAAACGCTCGCAGCAATTCTTTAGCGACCAGGCAAGAATCAATATCACAATGGGGACCGCAGCTCTTCTGACGCCCCGACAAAAACACCCGTATACGGCCGACGTACTAATCGACCCGAACAGCACTGCGCACAGCAATGCCAGAGTCAGGCCAAATATCGCCGCACCGGCAAGAACAAGAGGGCTGTTTTCGGCGTGGCCGATTACTTCGCGCCAATAGACCCAGGTTGCCGGAGACAGGCTCTCTATGTCAACAGGTCTGGGCGGCATATTCTCTGCGGCTGTGGTGAGGCTCTGAGCTTGCCAGCGGCGCACGTCTTTCTCTAATTTGGATGTCCCGTCGAACCAAAGCCCGGTAACGTGAAAAACCAGCAGTCCCGCTAAGGGCACAAGGGCATTGAGCGCTCGGCCTTTCTCGATACTCGATTCTTGATGCGCGATACGCGACGAGCATCCAGGATCCGGCATTGAGGATCGAGCTCGTTCTTCTGCGGCCTTCATCGGCCCAAAGTCACGACCGGCGAGGATATGCACAAAAACAAAGACAATCATTAGCAGGCAGTAGAAGCGGAAGCTCAGGGCGTCGAAGAACATGGCATATCCGCTCTTGTTGATCCCCAGCTCTTGTGCAATATCTGAAAACAGACCCACTTCATACGCGATCCACGTGCTGACCACTGCCAGTCCTGCAATCGGTGCGCTGGTTGCGTCGACAAGAAAGGCAAGTTTTTCGCGGCTGACCCGAAACCGGTCGGTGATCGGCTGCATCATCGAGCCGACGATTATGGCGTTGGTGTAATCATCGATGAAGCACAGTATCCCCATCAGGGCGGTGGCCGTCTGAGCGGATTTTCTGCCCTTTACCCGCTTCAGGAGCCATACGATGATTCCCTTGAAGCCTCCAGAGGCGATCAGGACCTCTATCATAACAAAGATGGGCGGGATAAAGGCAAGGATTTGTAGATTCGTTCTACTTGTGACGGTATCCTTGAAATGGACGCCTACCGTTTTGAATCCCTCAAGCCAGGCGGCGGCGCTGAGCGGGGCCTGCGGAATCTCAGCCAGCAGACCGCCAACCACAATGGCAATCCCCAGACTGAGCAGGACATGATGGGTCAGAAAGGCCAGCACAATGGCCAGCACAGGTGGAAGCACACTGTACCACGTGGCCCCGGTGAATCGGGACGAATCGTGGCCGCTCAGCCGCGTCAGAAGAACGACCGCACTGAACGCCGCGACGGAAATAATCCCCGCCGCTATGTTTCTCGTATGACTTTTCAATTTCAATGCAGTTCGCTTTTGAATGCCATCGTTGCCGATTCACACCGGGCTTTATTCTCTATAAGCGCCGGCGCAATGCACGGAAGAACCCGATTTTTTCTGCGCCACGAACAGGTCACTATCAAATACGCGGAAAATCAATATAAATCAAGGACAAAGGTCGCCGGAAAGACAGCCGGCGCCAAAGGCAAAAAGGCACAGGCTGCGTGACATCTCTTGCCCAGCCAGGCAAGATAGTAGCCGGCGGTAGCGGACATCGCTCAGCCCGTGGACCTTTTCCCAGACGGTCGGGCCGCGTCAGAACGTCAGCACGAGCCGGCGCCTTTGACTGATTTGTTGCTCATCGTTATACTGAATTCGTCGCCGTTAAGATGGCGGATTGTGACATTTTTGGAATGGAAGGCACGAGCCATGCCGGATGAACTCTCGGTCAGAATCGGTCAGGATAAGGACGTTGACACGCTCGCGCAGTTCAATATTGCACTGGCTTGGGAAACTGAGCGAAAGAAGCTCTCGCCGCCCGTGGTGACCAAAGGTGTGCAAACGATGCTGAAAAATCCCCAATATGGATTCTACGTTGTGGCTGAGCAGAACAGCAGAATCGTCGGCTCTGTCATGGTGACCTTTGAGTGGAGCGACTGGCGGTGCGGCTTGTTCTGGTGGCTCCAGAGCGTCTACGTCAGGCCGGAGGTCCGCCGACGTGGCGTCTTTGCAAGGCTCTATGAATTCCTAAGAGAAAAGGCGTTACAGCAGCCGAACGTGTGCGGCTTTCGTGTGTACGTTGACCAGTCCAATCAAGTTGCCCAAAGCACGTATACCAGTCTCGGCATGAAACAGACCTCGTATGACAAGGTCTACGAAGAGTTACTTAAATAGTGCAGCCATGTCGGCGAAGATATCAGCCATGGCGACTATAAAACAATCGGGGCCCATGCCGAATGGCACAGGCCCCGAAACTTGTGGTGAGCGCAGCCGAAGCCATTGTGCAAGG
>CAZPJZ010000176.1:0-5438 GCA_964586995.1 uncultured Pirellulales bacterium
TCACGTAGCGCCTTGCGTGTAACGGTAAGACCTTTTTCCATGGCGGCGTCATCGCTCATTTGCCGTGCCAGCCGACAGTAGGCGATCAGCCCGGCGATGTAGCCATTGTGACAATCTTCCTCCATTTTGTTTGGCGGCTGGTCGACCAGACCACGCAAGTCCTCCCAGTGATGCTCGATGCCGCTCCAATCGCCGCTGGTGTGCGCCCAAAGCCAGATCGGATAAAGCCGGGCCAGGTCGCTTCGCGTGATGTCATCGGTTAGGCGGAACAATTTCTCGGTGGGCACATCATAGAGTGTGCGGACAGTGCCTTCGCCTGGGTCGTAAGTGCGCCTGCCGGTTGGCCCTGCTAAAGGTCCGCCAGCGGAAGCGGCCTGCGAAACGTAGTGTCTAACCTGCCGCTGAAGATCGCTATCGAGATAATTGTACGCCCGTGCCAGAGTATAGAGCGTTTCGGTAGGCTCGGTGAAAAATCGGTAGGCCTCGCGTGGATGCTTGCCGGGCGGGAATACCCACGGCTGCCAATCCTCCGAGATCAGCTCCCTGACGCAAGAAGACAGCTTTTGCTTGAGGTTTTCGCATGCAGTATTTTCCGGCACCTGCACGTTCGGCACTTCCCAGATGATGCGGTCAAGCTCAGCGTCGGTTATCCGGCTGACCGAGTCGGCAGCCTGCTCCGGAAGCGGGTGCTGGAAAGTGCCTGGAATTTTGCCAGGCAGAGCTTTGAGCACGTGACTCAGGCGGGACATTCCCAGCGTGTCCCAGTCCCAGGGCATCTGCTGCACCTTCTCCCACTGAGCGTCTGTCAACTTAGCATCCGGCGGGCGAGATTCCTTACCCGCCGAGCCGTCTTTGGCCATCTTGTATGCAATCAGGGCGGCGCCACAATTGATTTCGTGTGTGGGAATATAATAAAAGCTGTCGCCCGCTACGGATACCGGCGTGTCGATAACCGAGCCGCCGCCGTAGACAGCGGTGCCGCGTGCCAGCCATTCTTTGCCGACAGGCAGGGGCTCACCACGTAGAATAGTCGCCCAAATGGCGACTGCTTCGCCGGCTTTAGGCTCGTGTATATTGCGACAAAACGTCTCCGGATAGCCCTTCAAGGTCTCTAAATCCATGCCATTGACGTTATCCTGATGGGTGTTGATAAGCAAACTACCGGCTACGGTCAGTTGACACTGCTCATCGTGAACCAATAGCAGGCTGTCGTGCCAGCCGTATGTGCGCGATTGGTCCATGATGGGCGTGATATGGCCGGTGGAAGTATCAAGATAGCCCACGTTCAGAAACGGCGAATAATGCTGATACCGGCTGCGCAATAGCGCCTGGAACTTGACTATCACCTTACCATCAGGCGTGACGATAGGCGGTGCGCCGGTGCCGTTCATACTCTCAGCGTAGACTATAGGAGTGACAAACTTCTGCCTGCCCGTCCGGCCGTCGAGAACAAAAAACGTCTGGTAGGCAGACTCTTCGGTCAGCCGGCGGCGGATGTAATCGAGCTGGGCCTGATAAGTGCCCGGCTTTTCCATCAGTTCGAAATTTTCCCGGCGCAAACGCTCATTCTCCTGCTTGCTGTGGCGCCAACTGGCAAAATCGCCAAAAATCTCTTTGACCATATCCAGCAGGATAGGCTCAAAGGAGTCCAGAGAAAGAGCAGGCGACACGGTAATCACCACCGAGCCATCGGGTGCGACTACCGGATGATAGCCGCGAAAACTCACGCCGGGTAGTTTATCACTACGCCATAACTGTTTGCCGGTGTCGAAATCGAATGCGTAGACGTGCATATCCTCGCTGCCGACATAGACTCTCTTTGCCTTTGCATCGAGGACGGGACTGGACAGCAACGGGCCACCGGTTGACGCCTTCCATTTGATTTTGCCGCCGTCAGCCTCGATGGCATAAAGTCCGCCATCACGGCCCCCAACGATGACAACGCCCTGATATACAGCAGGGGCGTTCCATACCGCCGGGCCAAGCGAAATGAACCAGGCAGGTGTGCCATCGGCGGCGTTGATCGCGTAGATTTTTCCCTCGGCATTTCCAAAGAAGACCTTGCCCCCGCTTGCGGCGCAGGTATGAAGGATAGCGCCGCCGCTTTTGAAGGCCCAGGCGTCCTTACCCGTTTCGCTGTCGATTGCATACAGCGCGCCTCGCATCGTGCCAACGAAAACCTTGCCATCGGCAACGATTGGCTGTATGCCGGCCATCAAACCCTCGTCGGCGAACAAACGGTACCACTTGCGCTCTCCCGTAAGGGATCCCTGACGGGAAAACGGCGGCCGGACTTCGGTGGCGGTCGCGCCGCTCCTGGCTGGATCATGCGCGAGCATCGGCCAGCCGTCTTGCCCCAGAGCAGATGCGGGCAGCAAATACCCCAGACAGGTCGTGCAGACAATGAAGCGTATCACGTCTTGTCTTCTGCGCGTCGCTATTCCCACACCAAGTCATCATTCGCTAACTGAATATGGTTGTTCAGGCAGCTCACGAATCCAGATGTTGCGGAAAAGGACCGGATTGCCGTGGTCCTGCAAGCAGATCGGTCCGTCGCCGTGACGACTGTACTTTGCTATTGCCTTATGTGCGGTGGCGCCTTGGATCTCAACGTTGTTTTGCACGACGACCCCGTTGTGAATGACGGTGATGCGGGCCGGACGAATACACTTGCCACTTTCATCGAACAGTGGACGCAGGAAAACGATGTCGTAGGTCTGCCACTGCCCACCCTTGCGGCAAGCATTGACCAACGGCGGATACTGGCCATAAATTGACGCCGCCTGACCATCCGCATAAGTCCTGTTATCCTTGTAGTTGTCTGCTGTGTACGAATCGAGCACCTGCACCTCGTACCTGCCCATAAGGAACACGCCGCTGTTACTGCGGCTCTGGTCGGTTATCTTCGGATCGACATCGGCGGGCACAGCCCACTCGATATGCAACTGGCAATTGCCAAACGACTTTTTCGTGCGGACTCCTCCTGCCTTTTTGGTAATCTCCATGTATCCATCCTCGACCTTCCACTTAATGTCGCCGCCTTCCCGTCTGTCGATTTCCCACTGCGAGGTGTCTTTGCCATCGAAAAGAATAATTGCGTCCGACGGCGGCTGACCGAATTGCTGCGGCGGAGTGACTACCGGCGGCAAGGGACGCTCCCGGTCGTGCACCTTCCACGCACGAGCGGCTGTCTGCGCATAACAGCTAATCGCCAGGCCCAGTGCTGCAACCAGCAGGCAAACGGTAGTCTCGGTCCTTATTGACTTTCGTTTCATATCTACCTCCTGATGTGAAGCTGACTATAGTGCACGTGTGCTCTGCGCCCGGTTACGTCGCCAGGCATCAAAAACGCGCATAGTACCGAAATCAGCCCTGCATCTGCAACAAGTTTCGAGAAAAATCTGCTAACGCGGCAGCACCTTTTGCTTACCCTCGACCGAGATTGCACCGGCTCGCAGATTACCATGAATCCGGATTGGTCTTTGCCGATCCTCAGGTAGGCCCACCAATCGGTGAAAGTGTAACTCTCGCGCTCGCCGGAAAGCGTAACCGACTTATCGCAGTAATCTCGTATCCGCACAAAGCGGCTTAGACCCGCTGCGGAACGACAAACGGCTCGCGATACTGGCGCGTCAGCAGCAGATCAGCCGCCGGGTTATCCACGAACTTCTCCTTCCGCGGGTCGAACCTCAGCATTTGCCCGAGCTGGTAGGTGCTCTTTGTCAAGTCGAGTCCCAGCGTGCCTTTCACGGTCTGCGTGATCGCCTCCCAAGACTTTGCGATTTCCTCGTGCTTGTCGAAGACGCCGGGCCTGGTTGTGCCGGGGACCTGTGCACCGAGGCGGTAGGATATGTTGCCCAGGTGGCAGCACGCGCTAGACAGATGCGCCTCGGCGATGTCGGCGTTAAGCTCACTGCGGTTGCGGGTCCGCACGCAGTGGATGAAGTTGGCGAAGTTGTCGCCGGGACCCATCTTGATATCAACGTTCACAAGATTCTCAGCTTTATTCGAGCCCTTAGGATAAAACTTGCCGTCCTTGATCGCTCCTTCCTCAAGATAGAACTCGTTATCGACTTTGGTGGGATACTTCTTGCCGTCGACGCCTGCCCTATTGTTCAGGCCGATGACCTCGAATACCAACAGTGTCCCGCCAAAGTCCATGATGGTCAATTGGCAATTGGGAGTCTCGCCTTGGTCGGTGAACGGTGGATGCCCCTCCGTCGAGTTGACCCAGCGGCCACCCATGCTGATTACGCTGTTGGGCAGCGTGCCGCCAGGGATGGCCCAGCGGGCGATATCCATCTGGTGGACGCCCTGGTTGCCGATCTCCCCGTTGCCGAAGTCCCAGAACCAGTGCCAGTTGTAGTGCACCAAGTTGCCGTGGTACGGCCGTTTTTCTGCCGGGCCGAGCCAGATATCGAAGTCCACGTGCTCGGGCGGCTCCTGGATCGGCTTAAAGCCGATGCTCCAGCGGACCTTGGAGGCGTAGCCTTTGGAGACCAGCAGCTTGCCGTATTTGCCGCTGGCGATAGCAGCTACCTGCCTTGTCCAGCTACCGCTTGACCGGCTCTGTGTGCCGTGCTGGACTATCCGATTGTACTTGCGGGCAGCCTCGACGCATTTACGACCCTCGAATACATTGTGGCTGCAAGGCTTCTCCACGTAGACATCCTTGCCCGCCTGGCAGGCCCAAATAGTGCCCAGCGAGTGCCAGTGATTCGTCGTGGCGATGGATACAACGTCAATGTTTTTGTCGTCCAGCAGCTTGCGAATATCGACATAGGCATCGACTTTTTCATTGCGGTCCTTAAACCGCTTGACGTGCCCGTCCAGAACGCGTCTATCCACATCGCACAACGCTGCGACACGCACTCCGTCCATCTTATGAAATGTGCCAATGTGCGATTCACCCCGACTGTTGATACCCATCACAGCTACCCGAATGTCATCATTTGCACCCCGCACCCGCGAAAATGGGCTGGCCAGCGTCAACGCAACGCCGGCAGCGGCAGTACTCTTCATGAAATCTCGACGTGTCATGCGTCTCATCGTAAGCCTCCTTAACATTAACCATTTCTAACCAGAATAACGCAGGGCGTGAAAAATGGCAAGGCTGCATCCGAGAAAACTTGCAGAATACCGCTGATGTGGGCAGAGCCGATCTCCGATGGCTCCCCCTTATCGCAGGATCTCTTCGATTGCCCGGCCCACGATATAGTCCGGCAGTTTAGACAGGGCCGGGGCAGCCTCGTAGGCAGATATGATACTGCGGTCAGGAAATGCTCCGGCTTCGGCAATCAGCTCATCGGCCAGTTGTTTTATTTTCTGCTCGGCCATGTCAGCTTCGGCCTGATTCTTCGCTACGCTCAGAACGGCGTCTCGTGCTGCCCGGCGCAGGGCCTCGAATTCCGCCCGGCTGTCATACCAGTTAAGCTGCA
>CAZPJZ010000177.1:0-5436 GCA_964586995.1 uncultured Pirellulales bacterium
TGCCCCACATTGGCTGCAAGTTTCGAGGCCGGGCCTATTGCCCGGTCAGCAATCGAATCGTGCGCAGCTTTTATCCTTCAGGACTTGTTCGACTCTCATTGGCCATCGATGGTAACGGCAAAGCGCTGGAGCACCAAGTCGATAGGATTACACACTGTGTAAGTGGTGCTGCCGGCGAACAGCAAACCTACGGCCTTCTTTGCCGGCGTTATCACCAACGAGCCGGAATCTCCAGACTGGGCAAAATCAACTCCCGGCTTGACCAGGATTTGATTGTCAAAGCGGGCTATTTTGAACGGCAGCCCACCTGTACCTGTATCGGGGTCGAAGTCCGGGTTCCGATATAATACAATAACGACGGCATTTACGGCGTCAATTCTTCCTTCGGTCAGTCCTGTCGTGCGGCCGTATTTCTGGACTTTCTGGCGCAGCCGCGCCAGCGCCGTCTTCGACCTCGGTTTTCCGTATCCATCGGGCGGTGTGGTATTATCGAGAGTCTCAAGCGTGCAGCGAGCGATGGCCGCATCGATAGTGTTGCTGGCAAGCAGGGAAAAGTTGATTGGCTCGAAGTCAGACAGCGTGCCGATGGCGTCATCGGGATTCTGCCCACCGTCGTATGGGCCTGGCTGTAACACATTGTCGCCTATCGTCGCCGTATTGGACCTGGCGTATATATGGTTGTTGCTTAACGCGTAGACATTTCCGGCTCCATCTTTAAGCCTGCACGCGATAGTCCCGGCCGTGACGCCTATATGGCCGGTCGAGACCCCAATAGGAACGGGCCGCGCAAATCGGGCTGTACGGTCGACCGGCTCGCCACCTCCGGCTCTAAAGGCAGCCTCCCACTCTGTGATGGCATAGAACTCCTCCGTGACCACCACCTGGACAGGAACTCCGTGGAGCTGCTCTGGAATGCCGGTAACATCGGGCTTGGTCACAAGGACTTTGATCACCACCCGGTAGTGCTCATCGTACCCGACCGCCACGCCTGCTACGCCCTCAATGGACAAAAGAAAATCGGTGTACGCTTCCTGGATTTCTATCGCGTGCTCGAGCGTCACATCCGGCTGACCCTGCGACACCAGAAGATTCGTCAGTTGACTGACCGCCTCGGCGCTAAGCGCCCGGTCATAAATGCGGACATCGTCGATCAGGCCGGACCAGAAAGTGTTCGGATCAAGGCCATTTCCGGCACCGAAATATAGCCCGCCGTCGGCGCTGTCCAGACCATTCTGTGGCTTGTTGTCCCTGACCTGCTCCGTCCCGTCGGCGTACAGACGTCTTCGCGAGCCGTCCCAGACAAGGCCAAGGTGGTGCCAGTCGCCGTCGCTGATGACAAATTCTGAAACCAGCGGACTACCCTGCGGTCCCGGTGCTCTCAGGTCGGTCATGAGTCTGCCGTCTTCCACGTCGGCGGCAAGCCAGTCTCTGCCGGTTCCCGTGCCGCTTGCCTGGGAGATTATTGCTTGGCCTTCAGCCCCCGCCCTTACCCAGATGAAGGCACTGAAAGGTCCATCTGCCGGGTTCAGTACGAAGGGAGTGCTCACGTAGTCATCGACTCCATTGAGCTGCAATGCACCGCGTACCTTTCCAGCGTTATGGAGCCAGACAGGATTA
This sequence comes from uncultured Pirellulales bacterium, assembly GCA_964586995.1. Lineage (GTDB taxonomy): Bacteria > Planctomycetota > Phycisphaerae > Sedimentisphaerales > Anaerobacaceae > JAFNGF01. The sequence goes on from CAZPJZ010000177.1 coordinate 1,618, forward strand.
CCGCTGAGCACGCCATGTTTGTCGCCGGCACTGTCTTGAGCAACGCCGCCTTCGGCCTCATCCAGCTTCCAGTATGCCACCATCTCTGGTGGCAGGACTTCCTTCAGCCAATAATCAGTCAGAACAGCCACATCGCGGATGTCTACCGTGCCGTCGCCCCACGGCATCGGGCCTATATCAACTGATGGTTCATTGCGACCCCAGTAGCGAGCCAACTCGGAAAAATCTTTGAAGTCCACAATTTCGTCGCCGTTGAAATCGACAAGCGGGATGATCGGTGCCTGCCAGAGGTCGGCGCTGCCAATTCCGCCGGGACGGCTGGAACCGAAGTAGAGTATAGAACCATCGGCTGAGATGTTCGGGGCCCAGGTGTCAGGCGGGCTGTCGACAATCGCTCCGAGACTCACAGGCGGTCCCCAGGGATCTGAGACGCTTGCTCGCGTGGTTACCGCAAGGTAATCACTGCCAACCGCACCAGTCCAGGGGGAAAAGTACAGCGAGAGACCGTCAGCCGAGATACTTGGGTCAATCTCGACTACTGAACTGTTGATGTTCGGCCCGAGATTGACGGGCTTGCCGAAGGTAAAATCGGCGTTGGCGCTTACGGCGGTAAGTAGGAGCCACATGCCGAACGCCAGCAACAGCAGCGCAGTTTTTGAGTTATTAAACCGTTTCATTTCACACCTTCCTTTTTGCCCTCAGGCGCATAAAAATTGGCCAAAAAACGCAATGTTCTCTGGCCCTGTCAAATCCGGTACTACGCAATCTGATTGGCGCACATCTGCCCCCAACGAGGTACCCAACGGCACAATTTCCAGAATCATTTGGCCGCATAGCCTACCCTCGGCGAACGAAATACAGGATACACCTGGGTGGGGAAAAATGTCAAGAAAATTATAGGACTTACGTGCTTGCATGGCAGGTGTCCGGGCTGCAAAGGCGCTGCTTGCCTGATAGGGGGCTGAAAAATGTCAGAATTCCGCAAAAAAATTATTGCCCGCAGCGGGTTTGACGATTATTATTATTCGTTTAGCCATAGAGGTTAACGGCTGCCAAGGCTAAGATAGAGCTAAAGAGGTGCATGATGCTTTTGACAGGACTGTTGAACAGTGCAGCAGGGTAGACTGATAATCCAGTTGCGCTGCTGTGCTTCTGCAGTTATGGCGGCTTGTGAATCGATGTTTCTGCTTCAGGGCTGTAAGGTGACTGAGGTTTGTAGGTGGGGCCGGCGCTTCCTGAGCTGGCAATCGGGCCCTTATCGGAGGAAAATGATGTAGAAGGGAAGCCCACTATAACCTCGACTCGGTTTGACCGTTTTTTGAAGTGGAAACCAAGGAAGTTTCCACTTTTTTTTGCCTTGGCTTTGGGCCGGGTTGCGTGCAAGCAGAACTGGTGCCGCCGAAGATGAGAAAGTAAGATAGAAATGAATCAGGAATTGCTAAGGGTTTTAGATAGTATCGCGCGCGACAAGAACATCGACAAGGAGTCTATTTTTGTCGATTTGGAAGAGGCCATGGTCTCGGCGATTAAAAAGCACTTCGGTGACGTCCAGAGCGACATAGTCGTGCGCATTGACCGGACCACCGGACAAGTCAATGCCTATAAGGATAAGGAAGAAATCGACATAGGTCAGCTTGGTCGAATCCCCGCTCAAACAGCCAAGCAGGTCATGATCCAGAAGATAAGGGCTGATGAGCGGGGCAGTATCTACGCCGAGTTCATCCAGCGAAGAGGGCAAATTGTCAGTGGCTCGGTTGTGCGGTACGACGGGGGAACGCTAATTGTTAGCTTGAACCACGCGGTCGAGGGCTTCATGCCCAAGGCCGAACAAATAATGGGTCAGACGCACCGACCGGGCGAGAGAATTCGATGTCTAATCCTTGATGTGAAAGAAACCACAAATCAGGTCAAGATTATTCTGTCGCGTACGCACCCCGATTTTATCCGCAGGCTATTTGAGTCCGAAGTGCCGGAGATTACCGAACACATTATTGAGATTCGTGCACTGGCCAGAGAGGCAGGCTACCGAACCAAGGTTGCCGTCGCCTCTCTTGATGACAAGGTTGACCCGGTGGGGGCCTGTGTGGGCGTGCGGGGCAGCCGGATAAAGAATATTGTCGATGAGCTGGGTGGAGAAAAAATAGACATTGTCCGCTGGAACGACTCATCACAGGTGCTGGTGGCTAACGGGTTAATGCCGGCGAAGGTCAGCGAAATCGCCCTGTGTTTCGAGATGGGCCGCGCAACAGTTGTGGTCGAAGAAGAGCAGCTCAGCCTGGCCATCGGCAAGCACGGGCAGAATGTTCGGTTGGCTGCAAGGCTGACCGGCTGGGACATCGATATCCTCACGCCGGACGAATACAATCAGGGCATTGAGCGGTTGGCAAGCTGCGTCAAAACTGTAGAAGGCGCCGATGAAATAATCGTTGACAAGTTGATAGCGCTGGGAGTCATATCTGTTTTGGATCTGGATGATGTGGGGGTCGAGCCGCTGACTAACGAGCTGAACATTGATCCGGACCTCGCCGATAGACTGGTGGCGGCAGCACATGAGGAGGCCCAAAATTTAGCGGCGGAATCCAAACAGAAACAGGCCGAAAAGGAAATGGCCCAGCAAGCAAAGACCGTGGATAAAGAAATGGAAAGTTGATAACCGGAGATTTTTTTGGCTGCTACAAGGATCTACATTTTGGCCAAGGAGCTCGGCGTAAAGAGCGCGGCGATTGTGAAGAAGTGCCAGGATGAAGGTCTGGACGTCAAGAACCACATGTCCGCGATTTCGGCCGGTCTGGCCGCCACTATTCGAGAGTGGTTCACCGAAGGAGAGAACGTCACCACCGTTGAGACCGCCCAGAGGGTGGATTTGGAGCAGGTTCGGGTTAAGAGGAAGCCCAAGCGCAAGCCCCCCGAAAAGCCGGCCAAGGCTCCGGAAGAAGAGAAGGTCGAGCTGGCCGTTGAGCCCGCGGAGGCTGCCGTCGAAGTGAAGCCGGCCGAAGGCGTGCAGGTCCCGCCAATGGCCGAGGCCGCCAAACCCAGCGAACCTCAGGTAGCGCCCAAGGTGGCTGCGGAACGGGTGCCGCCGGTGCAGAAACCGGTGATTATAGAGCCATCAAAGCCGGCGCCCGAGCCCGAGCCGGTACTGCCCGCCGGGCCCATGCTGGAAAAACCGGAGCCGGCTCGTCTGAGCGGACCGCATGTTGTCCGGATCGAGGCGCCGGAGCCTGTGCGACGCGCCAGGCCGAGGCCAAGACCTAAATATGATGCGCCTGTTACTGAGCCGTTGATGTACGTTACGGAGGACGATGAAAGACCGGGTTTTGCCCCGACCAGAGAGAGGAGACGGCTGTCAAAGCGGCCCAAAGACAGAACACACGGACGCCGGCGGGCCGAGCGGGATGTGGAGGTCGCAGAGAAACCCAAGTTTAAGAGTAGATGGCGACAAACCGACATTGAGGAAAGGCGGGCGAGACTGGATGCCGCCGCTGGAGAGGGCCTGCGAGCAAGGCCCGTACGCAAGATTGCTGCCAAGGCCAGACGGGGAGCTGCTGCGCCGGCCAGGCCGAAGAAAGTGCTGCTCAGTGAGCCGTTCACGGTCAAAGACCTGTCTGCCGCCATGGCGGTCAAGTCGGCCGACATTATCGGTAAGTTGCTGCAGCAGGGAATCATGGCAAACGCTAATCAAGTCATCACCAGCGACATGGCAGAGTTGGTGGCCATGGAGTTCGATACCGAGCTGGTGGTCGAGCATAAGAGCACGCTGGAACAGCAGATACGGGCGGAGTTTGAAAACCGCCAGGGAAGAAATCTCAAGAAAAGGGC
>CAZPJZ010000178.1:0-1032 GCA_964586995.1 uncultured Pirellulales bacterium
GCGATGCGAGCCAACGGCGTGCCCGAAAGATACATAACCGGCTGTGCAACCGACTACGAAAAATTCGAGAAATGGGCGCAGACGGTTCCCTACTGCCTCGGAAATCCGCTCTATCACTGGACGCATCTGGAGCTAAAAAATCCATTCGGCATAAAAGGCAAGCTCTTGGGTCCCGACACCGCCAAGGAAATATACCACAGGTGCAGCGAAATGCTCAGAACGCCCCAGTTCAGCGTTCGCAACCTTCTTCGCAAAGCGAACGTCAAGCTAATCTGCACGACTGAGGACCCGCTCGATAGTCTGGAGCATCATAGAAAGATCGGGCAAGACGGCTTTGAGATAAAGGTTCATGCAGCCTGGCGGCCAGATAGAGCCATGGCCGTGGAAGACCTATCGGCCCTGAACGTATTCATCGACAAGCTCGAAGAAATCTGCAACATGGAAATAACCGGCTTCCATTCATACATTGAGGCACTTCGCATTCGGCACTACTATTTCCATGAGAACGGCTGCCGGCTGTCGGACCACGGCTTAGAGACTGCTTACGCCGAAGACTACACTGAAAAAGAAATTGAGAAGATCTTCAGCAGAATTCGGGCCGGCAAAGAGCTGGACGCCCCCGAGCAGCTCAAATTCAAATCAGCGATGATGATGGAATTCGCGCTGATGGATTATGAATCAGGCTGGGTTCAGCAGCTTCACCTTGGCGCGCTGCGGAATAACAGCACGCGGCTGTTCAAGGCCCTCGGTGCGGATATGGGATACGATTCGATCGGTGATTTCCAGATAGCCCGTCCTCTTTCAAGATTCCTGGACCGTTTGGATTCCAAGAACAAGCTGCCCAAGACTATACTGTACAATCTTAATCCGAGCGACAACGCGGTGGTTGCCACCATGATCGGCAACTTCCAGGCCAGCTCGTCGCTCGTGGCCCGTGACTCGTCGCTCGTGGCCCGTGACCCGTCGCTCGTGCCCCGTGTCCCGAGCGACAAGCGACGAGCCACGGGGATGCAGTACGGCTCAGCCTGGTGG
>CAZPJZ010000178.1:1042-5421 GCA_964586995.1 uncultured Pirellulales bacterium
GTGGTTGCCACCATGATCGGCAACTTCCAGGCCTGCGCTTCGCTTGCCGAACGGGATGGCTCTACGCCCGGCAAACCCGCCACACATAAGGCGGGTAAAATGCAGTACGGCTCAGCCTGGTGGTTCCTCGACCAGAAGGACGGCATCGAAGAGCAGATTAAAGTCCTTTCATGTATGGGCCTATTGAGCCGGTTCGTCGGCATGCTGACCGACTCACGCAGCTTCCTATCCTATCCGAGGCACGAATATTTCCGCCGCATACTCTGCAATACCCTCGGCAACGACGTAGAGGCCGGACTGCTGCCCCACGATCTGGCGCTGCTGGGCAAAATGGTCGAGGACATCTGCTTCAACAACGCTAAGAACTATTTCCCGATGCAGTTGCATTAGCCGCGTCCACCAGAACATCCACACGAGGCCTGTTATGATTGGGTGGGCCGATAAGATGTAGCCACGAAGACACGAAGTCACAAAGAAATTGATACTAATAAAGAAAAAACCCTGCCCGCCGCGGCGGGTAAATGTCTTGGTGCCTTGGTGGCAGAAATCCTGCCGTTGCGGATTTTCGCCCGAAGCGGCACATCGGCTACAATTACTGTCGGTTTCATTGCTGTAAAGTGAAAGTGGGGACATTCAACCAATTTTCAATTGTGTTTTCGCGTGTGTTCCAGGAGGTGACAAATGAGACCAACCATGCTTACGCTGTGTACGACAGCGCTAATCTCGATTTGCGCTGCGGCTCACGCCGATATTGGCCCGGAGCCGTATGATGGCAATACTCCGGTAACATTGCGGCAGTATTTGCGGTATGCTGCTCTGAATAACGCCGGGCTTAAAGCTGCATTTGAGCAGTGGAAGGCAGCACTGCAGCAAATTCCCCAGGCCGGGGCGTTGCCTGACCCGCAATTCACATACGGCTATTACATCGATGAGGTGGAAACCAAAGAAGGCACCAGATCGCAGAACCTTCAACTGATGCAAATGTTGCCGTGGTTCGGCACACTCCAGGCACGAACCGATGCCGCTGCATCAGCCGCTAACGCAGCCAAGAAGCACTATGACGCGGTAAAGCTCGAGCTTTTCTTTGAGGTTAAAGACGCGTTTTTCGAGTACGCATATCTGGCAAGGGCAATCGAAATAGCAAAAGAGAACCTGGAGCTGGCAAAGCATTTCGAGCAAGTTGCTCGGATAAAATATACCGCTTCTGAGGCCGGCCATCCCGACGTTATCCGCGCGCAGGTTGAAATAGCGAAGATGGCAGACGAGCTAAAGACGCTGGAGGAATTGCGAAGGCCGCTTTCCGCCCGGCTAAGCGCAGCTCTTAACCGCAAAGACCCCAATGTGCTGCCCTGGCCCCAGAAAGAGCAGTCTAAGACGGTCGCGCTTAGCCAACAACGATTGATGGAAGCTCTAAGGTCTAACAATCCCGAGCTTGCAGCGATGGACTTCGAGTTGCAAGCAGCGAGAAGCCGACTCGAACTTGCCAAGAAAAGGTTCTATCCTGACCTGACCCTCGGCGTCGAATGGATGACAAATATGGGCATGATGGGCACGGGGCTGAGAAACAGCCAGAAGGATGAGGTTGTTCTGATGTTTGGTGTGAACCTGCCCATCTGGCGTGACAGTTACAAGGCTGGACAACTGCAGGCTAAAGCAAATATGGCAAAAGCATCACAGCAGAAAACGCAAGCCGAAAACACTCTTGTGGCCCGCGCTGTACAGAGTCTGTATGAGTTTGAAGATAGCCAAAGAAAGACAGAACTTTACGGTGGGACTCTTGTGCCAAAGGCAAAAGAGTTGCTGTCTGCATCTGAGCAGGCCTACAGGGCCGGCACGGTAGATTTCTTGAGCTTAATAGATGCGCAGCGAATGCTGCTGGAGTACCAACTTTCGTACGAGCGGGCCGCCGTAACCTGCGCCCAGAAGTTGGCTGAACTTGAAACGCTAACTGGCACCGAACTGGCGCCTGCGGGGCAGGAAGCTGCTACATCAAAGACCGAAAAAAACCCGCTTCAGCAGTGAAAAACCCAATCACAGACAAAACCAGCAGATTCCTTGAACAGAAATCCTATGGGAATAGTATAGAATCCAGAAGGTGGTTGCGATGGATAAGATAGTTCAGAAATCATTGCCGGCTGCTGGAAAGGTAAAGATTGCCGCCTTGGTGGTTCTGGCGTTCCTGGCGGGGTATCTGCTGAGGTCATTTTCACATCCACCTTCTGCAGCCGAAAGGCACGACCACCCAAGCCAGCAGGTTTCGGAACAAGAAACCATGTGGTGGACCTGCTCGATGCACCCGCAGGTCCGCCAGCCAAAACCGGGTAAGTGCCCAATCTGTTTTATGGATCTGATTCCGGTGACCGCAGCGCAGGCCGAAGTTGGCCCGAGGGAAATCTCATTCTCGCAAGAAGCCATCAAGCTGATGGAAATTGAGACCACCCCGGTAGAAAGAAAATTCGTTACCGCCGAGATTCGAATGGTCGGCAAGGTCGATTACGACGAGACACGGGTCAAAAACATCACCGCGTGGGTGCCCGGCAGAATTGACCGGCTGTACGTGGATTTCACCGGCATCACCGTCAACAAGAGTGATCACATGGTGGAACTTTACAGCCCGGAGCTAATCAGTGCCCAGGCTGAGCTTCTTGCAGCTTTGCAGGCCGCTGCCAGTGTCAAACCTGAAGCCTCTGAGCTTATGAAGAGCCATACCTCTGCCACCTTAGAGGCAGCCAGAGAAAAGCTGCGACTGCTCGGGCTTACCAAGGGCCAAATAGATGGAATCGAAAGCTCCGGCAAAACTCTTACCCATATAACGATCTATGCGCCTATGGGCGGCATAGTCATCCACAAGCACGCCACCGAAGGCACGTATGTCAATACGGGCACACCTATCTACACAGTAGCAGACCTGTCACGGCTGTGGGTCAAGTTGGATGCTTACGAATCTGACCTGGCCTGGATTCGATATGGCCAGGAAGTGGAATTTACCACAGAGGCTTATCCCGGCGAAGTCTTCAAAGGCCGGATAAGCTTCATAGACCCAGTTCTCAATGCCAAGACCAGGACTGTCAAAGTACGAGTCGACGTCGAGAACCCGCAAGGCCAGTTGAAGCCGGAAATGTTTGTACGCGCCATCGTTCGTTCAGAACTGGCCCAGGGCGGTAGGGTCATGGCTCCAGAAATGGCCGGCAAGTGGATTTGTCCCATGCATCCGTCAGTGGTGAAAACCCAGGCCGGCAGTTGTGACATCTGCGGCATGGACTTAGTAACTACCGAATCGCTCGGTTACGTAAAGGCTGACATCCCCGAACAGGGGCCGCTGGTCATCCCGGCATCTGCTCCCTTGATTACAGGAACCCGCGCGGTCGTTTACGTTCTGCTGCCCGATAAGAAGAAACCAACCTTTCACGGACGACAAATAGTGCTCGGCCCGCGAGCGGGTGATTATTACATCGTAAATGAAGGATTAGACAACGGCGAAATCATCGTAACCAACGGGAACTTCAAGATTGATTCGGCCCTGCAGATTCAGGCAAAACCGAGCATGATGAGTCCGGAGGGCGGCGTTGCTCCAATGGGCCATCAGCACGGCCAAGAACAAATGAAGCAGGAAATGGATAAGTCTAATCAACAATCTAAGAACCATAAGCATTGAAAGGAAAATACAATGAACGGCAAATTGAAAAAATTCAAGAAAGCGATTCTGTTGGTAAGTTTCTTATCTGCGTCGTTTATCTTGTTCAATGGCTGCAAGAAGTCTGAGCCGCAGACCTCCAGGACGACGGCAGAGAGCAAAGAGAAAGTGGCAGAATACGCTGCCGATGAACATGCTGCTACAATGGTAAGGACCGAAGGTGAAGTTGCGTCTGCTGAAGTTGAGCAAACGATTTGCCCCGTAATGGGAAATCCCATCGATAAGCAGTATTTTACCGAGTACAGGGGCAAGAAAGTCTACTTCTGCTGCCCCGCATGTAAGCCGGAGTTCGAATATAATCCTGAAAAATATCTTGCCAAGCTGCCGCAGTTCAAACAATAGTCCGGTCGCACTACGAAAAAACAATCTTGAATTTCGACTGAGGCGTTGAATGCGATGGACCAGATGAAAGGGCAACAACCATCGTTTGTCGATAAGGTGATACGCTTTTGCCTGGAGAACAAGCTGGTAGTGGTTTTGCTTATCGCGTTCTTCGTTGGCTGGGGCGTGATGGTTGCGCCCTTCGACTGGGAGCTGGGATTTTGGCCAAGGAACCCAGTAGCGGTGGATGCGATACCCGATATAGGCGAGAACCAGCAGATAGTGTTTACGGACTGGCCGGGGAGAGGTCCGCAGGACGTAGAAGACCAGATAACATATCCGTTGACGACGTCTTTATTGGGTG
>CAZPJZ010000179.1:0-5389 GCA_964586995.1 uncultured Pirellulales bacterium
CGCGGTCCAAGGCATCGTTCCTCGGCCAGCCCACGAATCCTTCCAAACCGCAAAACCAGTGCCTGCTCATCGGAACCAACCGTCCTGAATCCCGAAGCCAAGAAAGCAGCTATCAGCGCAAACATGATTATTTTCAAAATGACAAAGCTGATTCTAAGCGCCTCGGACAGAGCCTTAGTGGCGGCGTCTAACTCCTCTGGGCCGCGGCCGCCGACTGAGCCGGCCTGTATTTCTTTGTCACTGTCGTAGCTTTGCTGTGCCATTGCAAAAACGCTCTCGACTTTTGCCGCCGAGGCCGCCGAGGTCGCAGAAAAAATTCCCTTTATAACTGCACATCTCAGTGATCTCAGCGTTCTCTACGGTTGTTCCTTTTTAGAGCGAGCCATTTCTTCGGTCTGTTCACCGGATTCAAAGTCGGGTATTTTCCTGAGCAGCTCGAAAGTGTCCGAATCGGCGGATATCACAATCGTAGCCCTCTCCTTAAGTATCTCCTCCAGCGCTTCGATGTTCCGTAGGAATATTGCCAGCTTCGGTTCTTCTTCCAGCATTTTGTAATATTCTGCGGCTTTAGCGTCACCCTGGCCGCGGATCGCCTTTGCTCTTGCCTCTGCGGCAGCCAGCAGGATTCGCGTCTTTGAATCGGCATCGGTTTTTATCCTGGTCGCCTCGGCGTTTCCCTGTGCGATAGTGGCCTCGGTTCTACGGTTCCTTTCGGCCCTCATCCGTTCAAAAACGTCCTTGCTGACGTCGGCGCTGAGTTTCAACTGTTTTATGCCGAGGGCTTTGATTTCAATGCCGTAGGCCTCTCTGACCGCCGGTTCAAGATCGGCGAGCATCTCCTGCTCAATTTGCCTGAATTGTATCTTCGAGGGGTCGCTGTTTACGAACTCGCCGAATGCGTGCCGGCCAATTACTCTGTTCTGAGTGTCGCTGATCAGCCCGTACAGTTTGCTCCTGGCCTCCTTGACGGTTCCAACGGCATTGAAGAATCTCAGCGGCTCGGCGATCCTCCAGACCACGTACGTGTTTACGATAATAGGCACCGCACCTTTGGTCGTAGTCTCGCCGAGGTCGGCTTCGAAGACGGTCATCCGCGAATCGAATTTATGCACTCGTTGGATGGGAGCAGGCCACTTAAAGTACCAGCCAGGCTCGGTGATTTCCCGCGTAGGTTTGCCGAACGTGGTTACAAGGGCCGACTCTATTTCTCTTACCTGGAACGAGATCAGGTACAGGCCCATTACCACGACTATTAGCACAATGAAGACCGTGATAGTAATGTTTCTCATTTCTCGCTGCTCTCCGGTAATCCCGCCAGGTCGTACAGACTCGGCGTCTGCTGTTCCAGCAGGTCGATTATGAATACTTGCTCATTGTTCGGATCGGCAACCACGACAAATTTTCGTGTTTTAGGCAAGGCCTTTTCCAAGGCCATTAATCTCTGCTCACGTTTGTATATTTCTTTTGCAGCCCTGTACGCCATAATCTGGCTGGAGAAACGCTCGCCGGTGGCCTTGGCCAGTGTTGCCTTTTCGAAAGCGTAACTTTGCGCTTCTCGCAGCGTTGAGAAGATGTCGCCCCTGGCTCGTGCGAAGGCCGAATCGAGGTCCTTGCCAAGCTTGTCCATTTCCTCGGACTTATTTTGGTGTCGAGCCTGTTCGTATTCCGAGGCCAGCTTATAGAGGTTTGCGGCATCTTCCGCGGAGCCTACAAGCATACTAAGGGTCTTGTTTCGCTCGGCCTGAGCCTCAAGGACCAATGCCTGCTTCTTTTGAACGGCCCCAACGACTTTTTGATAATCTGCTGCAACTTCAGGCGGCGGGTGGATGCCCTGCAGACCCAGAAAAACGATTTCAACGCCCAAGCCGGCATTGTCTGCTGCCGCCTGAACGCTCTGCGTCAGAGCCCTCTTGGCCTCGGCTCTGCCGGCCCCAAGCAGGCTATGCTCCAGGTCCGCATCGCTATCAACTTCAATCTTGGCGCTGGCGGCAAATTTCGTGAGCTCACGATAACAAATTGACTCCAGCAACTTCTCAGGCTCGTTGTGGTTGTAGATGAAAGAATAGAGGTCTTTTATCCTGTATTGAACGGGCACTGCTGCCATAACCAAGCTCACCGGTACAGCCCCCTCAGCCGAAGTAATACCAACTTGTTCGCTGGCTACCAGCAGCTCGTATTCTTTCTCGTAGTGAGTCTTACCCCACAGCAACGGCCCATAGCCTACTTTCTCGCCCTTCTGCTCGGTCTTGGCAACAAAACCCACATTCAGCTCAGATACTCTTTTCGTGGCGCGTCTGTGGACAGTATCTATAGGCCAGGGCCACTTGAATGACAAGCCAGGCCCGATGTGTCTTACCTGGTCGGCTTGGTCAACCGGGCTGCCGAAACGCTCTATGATAGCCTCTTCATCTGGGGCAAGCACGACGACACAACTGAGCAAATATAGCGTAATAGCCGCAAACAGTACCAGCGGCACAATGGCCTTTTCCAGCAGCTTGTAGAACCAGGTTTGAGAGACTTGAAAGCCGAACTGATAGTCAATAGCACTGGCTGCGGTGCGGAATATCTCGCCCGGCTCATTGATCAGCCCGAGCAGGCGGCTGTCAAAAGCAGCTCTGCTGTACTGGTCTTTCAGCCTTGGACGATATATATCCAGCACGACGTTCAGAGCCGTCTCTACGCCAAGAACAACCAGCAAGATCGGCACGGCCCAGCCGACTATAGCCAGCCAGATGGGAAAATCCAGCGGCACCAGCGCCAGGCCTATCGCCAGAGCAAAGCACAGCACGGCTATTCCGAGCAGGTAACTGCCGCCGGCCCTTAAAGGCTTCCACTGCAACTGGGCGGACATTCCCGTAGCATAGCGCGAAAGTAAGAAGCTGACGAACGCTATGCCGGTCATAAAGACCGCGCAAAGCAGCGGCTCCTTAACCTCGACGTCGCCTCGTGCTCGGATAGAGTTAAGCAGATACAGCCCGATGGCTGCTTGGTATGCCGCTATCAGGGCGGCAAAAATCGGAATGAACCATTTCTCCAGGATCTGAAGTCGGCGCTGGGCCACGGCAAACAGAGTGGCGCGTTCGTCCCCGGCCTGGAATATCCTGGGGGACTGGTCGGTCTGGCCCAACTGGGTCATATCCAGCTTTTCCTGCTCGGCCAAGGCCCGCTGATGGAACTGAATGGTCAGGATAAGCCAGATTAGTGCTGCTGCAAGGATCAGCCAGCTAACCGCCGAGATGGCAAAGAAGCCGCTCCATCGACCGATGAAAAACGCAATACCGAAGAAAATAACGCTGAGAATCAGAGACAGCACAGCTATATGTTCAGCGCGTTTGGACGAGGTTGTCATTTTCTATCCCAGCTTTGTCTCCATCTTGTGCCTTGAACAAAAATCAAGAAGCACAGTATCAAAAGTATAAGCCTCTTTACAAACTCGTGATTGCGTACTATAAACAATGACCGGCCCATTAGTACAGAGACAACTACGAAAAATTTAGCTCCAGGGCCGGGGGCCGTGACTAAGATTCCGGATGTCTGCCGAGGTCGTCTGAGCCGTGCAAAAAGCATTTACCATCGCCAAGAATACCTTTACCGAGACGTTAAGACAGCCTGTTTATGCAATCCTCATCGCTGCCGCCCTGCTTTTGTTCCTTCTGAGCCCGTCTGTGACCATGTACACGATGAGTGACGACAACAAACTTCTGCGCGAGATAGGACTATCTACGCTTTTTTTGACCAGCTTGTTCATTGCAATATTTTCCGCCGCCGGTGCGGTGGCTGAGGAAATAGACAGTAAGACGATAACGACGGTTCTGAGCAAGCCGGTCCAACGTCCCATATTCATTCTGGCCAAGTTTTTTGGCGTCGTCGCAGCCGTGACTCTGGCCCACTACGTATGTACGATTGCGCTGCTGATGGCGATTAGACATGGCGTCCTGGAAAGTGCATCGGACACGCACGACTGGACCGTGATCGGCGCCGCCGGCGCAACGGTCGGTATCGCACTTCTTCTAAGTGCTTTTTTCAACTACGTTTATGACTGGAAATTCTCGTCCACAGCCGTCGTGTTGGGTGCTATCCTGGCTACGCTGGCAGTCGTTTTTCTGTCTCTCATCGACCGGAGCTGGCAGTTCAATCCGAAAGCAAACGGCTTCAACGCGGTCGATATTTACGGCTCAGTGTTGTTATTGCTGGCCGCTATGATCATCGCGGCCTTGGCGGTGGCGTTTTCTGCCAGGTTCAACATCATGGTCACCCTCTCGGCGTGCGTGGGGATTTTCTTGCTGGGCCTGATAAGCGATTACGCGTTCGGCAGATTCGCCGAGACACACTTATGGGCGAAGGTCGGCCGATTCCTCGTGCCGAATTTGCAGGTCTTCTGGATAAGTGACGCCATCTATGAGGGAAGCGGCGTGCCCGCCAAATACATTCTGATTAGCGTCTCTTACGCTCTGTGTTACACAGCCGGCATCCTGGCACTGGCTGTGGCTTTGTTCCAGCGACGGCAAGTAGGATGAAAAGTGCCTAAAGTATAAAGTGTCTAAAGTGAGCTAAATTCATGAAATCCTTCGACAGGGCAAATGACGGGTAATCCATAACTTTAGGCACTCCGCACTTTAGTTCACTTTAGCTCACTTTTTTTATTACTGCTATTTCGTCGCAGTTTTGCTGCTTCGGGCAGCGGGCACAATCGCTCCAGACCTTCATCGGTAGCTTCTCTTTGTCGATTGTTTCAAAACCCTGCTTCTCAAAAAACGCTGGCTTGAGCGTCAGCGCAAAGACCCGCGGCACGCCCAGTTGACGGGCTTGTTCTACCGCCGCGGAGACGAGCATTGTGCCGATTCCTTTATCTGTGTTGGCCTGGTCGACCGCCAGCGATTTTATTTCCGCCAGGTCCGACCAGATGATCTCCAGCGCGCAGCATCCGAGCACTTTGCCGTTGAGTTCCGCCACCGTGAACGTCTGAAGATTCTCGTATATATCAGCCAACGAGCGAAACAGCATCTTATCGCGTTCGGCGTAGTAATTGATTAGCGAACAAATTGCCTTGGCATCGGAGATTTTAGCGCTGCGTACATCCATAGTTAAAAAGTATAACCACTAAGACAACGAGTTGCAAGTCCGGCATACCGATGGAACGCAGGAAGAATTGGAGGCAGATTTCTTGCGAGCCTGCTTCTATAGCTTTTTGATGTGATTATTGTAATCGTCGATCGTAATTTCTATCTCGCGGAGAATTTCTCTGATTAGAGGCCGTGCGAGCATTCTCGTTTTGTGGTGTGGTATGGTAGTAGTCCTTCCATTCAAATGTCTGTAAAAGGCGTGGCTTCCTCTTTTGGCGAACCTTTTCGAAGCCCAATGCGAGCAGCAACTTCTCCATCGTTTTAGC
>CAZPJZ010000180.1:0-116 GCA_964586995.1 uncultured Pirellulales bacterium
TGGCGGACTCTGTTATAATGGGATGAAAGTGTTGCTTGATTTCATGGGATTTGCTTAATGCACAGCACCGTAAGTGAAAGCGAATTGTTGCAAGCCAGTTTGGCGGGCAGCAAGGA
>CAZPJZ010000180.1:126-5329 GCA_964586995.1 uncultured Pirellulales bacterium
GCCTTCGGCACCATTGTCCAGCGGTATCAATCGCTGGTCTGCGCCATTACTTATAGCGCGACGGGCGATATGGGCCGAAGCGAAGAGCTGGCGCAGGAAACCTTCATCCGGGCATGGAAAAGCCTTCGGCAGCTAAAGGACTTGAGCCGATTCCGCAATTGGCTGTGCACCATCGCGCGAAACATGGTGAGTAGATCCATCCGGAAAGGGCGGACGGATGTCATCGGCTATGCGCAGCCGATTGAGAAAGCTGAAACACTCGCAGCGGCCGTACCAGGCCCCAGCGAGGCGGCGATAGGCAAGGAGCAGCAAGCGGTGGTCTGGCGGGCACTGCAAAACGTCCCTGCGAAATATCGCGAGCCGATGGTGCTGTTCTATCGCGAGCAGCAGTCGGTGAGCCAGGTGGCCGTCGGGCTGGAACTATCCGAGCAAGTGGTCCGGCAGAGGCTTTCTCGCGGCCGAAAGCTGCTCAAGGCCGAAGTGGTGTCGGTCGTGGGCGACGTGCTCGGCCGAACAGGACCAGGCAAGGTCTTTACCGTTGCGGTGGTGGCAGCACTGCCGACGGTATCGGTTGAGGCGGCGGCCGCCGCCGTGGCCGGCGCTACCGCCAACAGTGCACCGGCCGCCAAAGCGGCCTTTGCCAGCGCGCTATCAGGAGCAGTCCTGGGACCAATTCTGGGAGTGCTTGGCGGGCTGTTTGGCTCGTGGATGAGTGTCAAGCATACCAGGTCACCACGTGAGAGAAAATTCATGCTCAAGACCACGCTGGTTATATGGATGGAACTTGCCGTGTTGCTCTCCGTGCTCGGGCTTCTTATTATTCTTGCCCGCAGAGACATCGTGCCCAAAAAGGTGTTTTGGACTGTCTTTGCCGTAGGCATGACGGCTCATTTTGTTTTGTTGCTCCCCGCCATCATTTGGGCGAACCGCCGACAGCGGCGCATCCAAAAAGAAGAGGGCACGTACATTGAGCCGCGATATGGACCGGCCAGAATGACCAGAGGCGGCATAGTCGGTGCCTTTGCCGGCTCCATCTTCGGCGCGATCGCCTGGATCTTTCCGATGTCGTATATCGCTGGAGACTGGCTTGTCGCGGCAGCGGTATCCGTTTTCGCCGTTTTGCTTTTCGTCGTCAGCATTAGAATATGTCTTGCCGCAAGACATAAGTACTGGCGCATCGTTACTGCTGATATGACAGCCCTTGGCGTACTGAATCTCATAGTGGTTAATCTGCGCTGGGAGACATGGATGGAGTTCTACCGGCAGAGCTCATCATATAACCGTGCTTGGGCTATGCCCGTATGGGGTGCGAACCTGATGTTCGGGCTGATCTTTGGCGGCTTATTGGTTATGTTTTTTCTCAAGAGTAGAAAACAGAAATTCCTAACAGACAAAGAACCTGAAGGAGAACCTGTGAAATGAAATTGGCAAGTTGTATAGTAAGCGCGGCGGTCGGCACGATTTTGCTGCCGGCTCACGCCAAGGCATGGGCGGTGACGCCGCAGGTGGATAGATTCGCACTTGCGAACGGGATTCAAGTGGTTTCGCTGTATGTGTCGGACAGTAACCACGTCTCGCTTTTTGCCTTTTTGCCGATGGGCCTGGCCTGGGAAGGTCCGGAACAAACGCAATGGTCGCACCTGGTCGAGCATCTGACCATCCGCAGCACCGTCACTGGGCGTTTGGAGCAGGCAAACGCCGAGACGTTGCCCGATCACATGCGGCTGGACTTCTACGGCACGACTGAGAACTGGCGGCAGGGACTTGAGCATCTGGCCCGGTGGCTGGGCGATGTCACTTTCCGCAAAGACACACTGGAAGCTGAAAAGCCCAAAGTGACGGCGGAAGGTGACTTCGTCGCCAAAAACTTCGCCACCCACAAGTTCGCCGTTTCCGCCTGGGCGCAGGGCTATCGTCACGGCCGAACGGAGGTCCCGTTCAAATCTGACGTGAACAAAGCTACCCTGAAAGACATTCAGCAATATCGCGACAGGCATCTCGTTGTGCCGGACAAGATCGTGATTGCTGTTGTCGGCGGAGTCGATGCCAAGAGCATCAAGCCAGCTATCGCCGAAAGGCTGGGGACAGCCCAATCGAATGCCAAGACAGCGCTGGCGGTCAAGCTCCAACCCGGGGACCGAAAAATGACCTGGGACCTGAACGCCCGCCATCTATTTCTCACCTGGCCGATCCCCGCCGTCAGCGACGAGCACTACCCGGCTCTTATGGTTGCCGGCCATTGGCTGACGATTAAATGCTTCTCCGATGCGGAGATCAAGAAGCTGACCGGCATGGTTTTAGCCGGCCCCGACCTGGCCACGCCGGAAGGAAACTTCTTCTACGTTTCAGCCTCACTTAGGCCCGACGCCTCATTCGATGATGTCACTCGCCGGGTCGAGCGCCACTTGCAGAGCCTTTGGTCTGACCGAGCGACTCTGGCCGAGGCTATAATGATCGGTCAGCAACTTTCTTACCAGTTGACCACACCGCCGGATCCGGCAATCTATAAAGCCCAGGCGCCGAATGTATCCGAAGCCATGATTGAGGGCAACATTGGCCTGCAATGGGCCATGCATGATTTCCGCTACGGCCAGCATCGCGCCCGGCTGGCTAAAGAGCTGCCGGCGATGACCGCCGAGAAGGTCCGTCAGGCTGCGGCAAAATACCTGGCAAAAGAAAACCGCAGTGTTTGTTCTATTGAGCCCAAGGTTCGATGAATAGAGGCGCCACACCGGTTTTCAAATCGAAACTTCCATGTCTGAACGGGGCCATGGCAGTCAGATTTGTCAGAGGACCTCAAAATAGTTGCAAATTCGCGGTGGGTTTGGTAATCTAAAACAAAATGGTTTTGGATGCGTCAAAGTGATGACCGAAAGGGTTGCATCGTGGGCCAAAACGCAGACAACAGATTTAACTGGCGGGCTTTTACTTCCATCCTGACCGCGCTTTCGTTTATCGGGATGTGCGTTACCGGCATAGTCCTCTTTGTAGTGCCGCCCGGCCGCATTGCAAACTGGACCGACTGGAGGATGGCCGGACTGACGAAGGATCAATGGATCGGCTTGCATATATGGTTCAGCGTCGTGTTCATGGTGGCAGCGTTATATCACCTGTATCTGAACTGGCGCGCGTTCTTGAACTACTTCAAGGACAAGATCAACAAGAGTTATGCCCTTCGCTGGGAGTGGGTCTCGGCGCTGGTGTTGTGTTTTCTGATTGGCGTGGCTACGCTGGCCGAGATCAAGCCGTTTTCATCTTTGCTGGCCTGGAACGAGGCTATTAAGCACAGTTGGGACACGCCTGACCGCCGTGCTCCGATCCCCCACGCCGAACTGTTGACTCTGGAGCAGTTGGCTGAGCAGGTCAAGGACGTCGATGCAGCAACTATGATTGCGAATCTGCAGGCCAGAGGGATCGAGGTTGAATCCTCTGCGAGTGTGGTCGGCGAATTGGCAGATGCGCACAATATCTCGCCCATTGCCCTGTACAACATTGCGGTTGGCGCAGAGACCCGCAGAGGAGGTCGCGGAGGCGGCGGGCAAGGCCAACACGGTGAACGGCAGGGTTCGGGCGTTCAAAGGATAGGTCAAATGACGTTAGAGCAGTATTGTAGCCAGGTGGGGCTGGATCTCGATAAGGCGATTGAGAAGCTGCGAGCGGCCGGTTTGAACGCTACCGGGGAAATGACGATACGCCAGATCGCCGATGCGGGGGCTCTTCACCCGTTCGAGATCAGAACATTGTTAGAATGATGCCGCTTCAAACGTGTTCGCTCCATGTTTTTCCTGAAGAGCCCAGCAGCGATTTGAAATAGTTCTTTATCCAGGTCCAGTGCAGGATGATGTGCACCACCATCAAGAACACGAACAGAAGCGCCAGAATGAAATGGATGTTGCCCCATTCGTGACGGGTCATTGACCAGAGGTACTTGACTTCTTCTCTTCCGCGTCCGCCGGTGAGTGTGCGGCCGTGGCCGCCGGTGCCGGGCGGCAGAACCCATTTCATAATTGAGCCGGTAAAAGCCAGCGCCACAAGAACACAAAAACTAATCAGGTTGACGATAAAATTCAGCGTGCCACGCTTCATTGCATCTGCCTTTGCATAATATCATTGTCAGTGCAATATTCTTACATTTCTCTTGGCCTGCGTAAAGCAAAAATCAAATTCGCCTTGCCTGGCAGGGCCAAGCCTGACCCCACGAAAGTGGGGCGCGTTCTGCCCCGCGAGGAATAGAGCTTGCCCATCTTGACATTGGCTTTGATTGTCATTAACCGCTAAGTTCGCAGACACCGTCCCGAGCCCAGCCGAGGGAGACCGCGGAGAAGAGCCAGAGAGATTATATTTACTTATTATGCAATCAGTTATGCAAATATCCTTTTGCTCTGCGTGCTCAGCGTTCTCCGCGGTGAGAATTACAAATTGGCTTTGGCCTGTCCTCTCGACGGGCTCAGGGCAGGCTCTGAGCACAGTCGAATGGGCCAGATTTCCGCCACATCAGACGCGTCAAACCTGTGTTATTGGCTCTGCCTGACCATCTGGCTTCGGCTGGGGGCTGATGAAAGGCACGGTAGTAGTAAAGGTTTACCCGCCGTTTGCCCGCCGGATGTGCGGCGGGTAAATCTGGTGGGCCGGTTTCGATGTCGAATTGCCGGCCGGTTAACATAACGGGATTGGGATGATTTGGGTCCGAAGCGGCCACGTCGCCGTAGTACGCCACAGGCGTATAAAACCGAGTACTCGTAGGTCTGCACGGTAGTCCCGCACCAATTAAATCCATATCCGCGGACACAACCATCAAGGTGGTTTCGGCCCTCGTCGGCGGACAATTGGTACGGGATCGGTCAGGGCCACCACACTGCCAAGACTATCGAAGTGATAGATGTAGGGTGGGCTCTGCCCACCATCTCCATGCCAGTGTGCAGAGCAGGCGCTGGTGAACTTGTATTGCTGGGTGAGTTCACTACCCGTCGTCAACGCGCGGGCCGTGGACGTATGGATTCGACAGAGTTTACCCTAAGCGTAATCGAACGGGCTCACCACAAGCGCATCCGGCAATCATGTAATCGCCCTCGCAGCAGTCTCAAAAATGGGTAGCTCTCCGTAGCTTACGTCGAACGCCAATCCATGTCAAGGCAGAAATAGGTGACAGTCCCGAATGGCGTTTCCTTAAGCGGCATAAGCTACTCTCCATTGTTCACGCGTA